>CAZLLA010000038.1:0-4389 GCA_964560315.1 uncultured Candidatus Saccharibacteria bacterium | reverse complement strand
GCCTGCAGTACAGGACACCACTAGAAATGTTGCAAAGGTCCTGAGTTTTATACGATTAGTTTAGGCTGCCAAATATTTCTAGGTTAAGATATTGCCGAGCTACGCCAGACTGTATATTATCAAACCATATGTTTGTCAGAGATTTTCGGGAGTTTGACCCGCAATACTGCGCGAATCTAGAAGCCAATTTATGGATTGCGTATTATAACCACCGATTCCCGCGCTTATTCTTCCTACTGTTGAAGCTTAATTACATTTTTCTGCAGCCGAGTATGCGGCTAACCCTATTTGGCGCTTATTATACGACTAGAGCCGCAGTTGTCTTTCGGTTAACCAAAGGACACGAAAATAAGCAGAAGACTGCCAAATACCTGGAACGTTACTTTAAATTAATATCAAATCACAGTGTCCAGCCTTTTGACTATCAAAAAGTCGCCGAACTCGAACTAGCCTGGTGGATGGTAGATCGTTATCCCGACCGATATAAGACAAAGCGTTCGACAGCGATTACGGCAAGCATGGCCGCCATGGTGCAACTTAGTCCCGGTAGGTTGCAAAAATATGGCGAAAACCGTGCCGCCGCCATGGAATTACTCGGTAAATATCACGAAGATACAAGTACCAAAGTTGATTGGCAATCACTACACGATTATTTGAAAGCTGCCTACCAAGCTTTATATGTGGCTATCCAGTAGCTACTTTTCGCTCAGTTTTCCGGCAGGCCGTTGATTGCCAATTGCTGATTCTTATAGGCCGGGTTGTGCGTGACTTCTGCTTCCAACCACTCCGGAGGTTCAAACGCTAAGGCGGCTGACTCGTCGGGGAACTCCATTTCAGCGATCACAAGCCCAGATAGTGCACCCCCATAAACATCAAGCTCAATTATGGATTCACCGCTAGGTATAGAATAACGGGTCTTCTCGACGCGCTTACCGTCGGTGGCCGGCCAAAGGCCATCAAACTGCTCCTTTGAGAGCCCTATTTCATACTCAGTTCTGGATAACCCGCCAGCTGATTTGCACGTTAGAGTATAAATCCCAGCTCGGTCCCGGACACGGGTTTCTGAACCGTCAGCACCTACCACAATATAGCCTTGGCGAATCGGTTCACGCTTAAGACCGTCCAAACGTAGTGTCTCCGGTGCAACATTAACCCGGAACTTGCGTTCAATCTCAAGCGGTGGCTTAGGTCCCAGCGATGTTTCGGGTGATGTCATACTTCCTCCCGGCTAGTATCGACTAGTTTAACAGTGGTTGCTAATCGGCGCAAACGTAAGCTTTCGTATTCCACGGAATCAACCGGTGATAGTATAATCTAAATCACATGCTACTGCTGTTGATTAGTTTTATAGCTGGTATACTAACCATTCTTGCTCCGTGTGTTTTGCCGCTCTTGCCGGTGATCATTGGTGGCTCACTAAGTGGCCGTTCAAAGTTCAGAGCTCGACCATATATTATTGCGGCGTCGTTAGCCGGCTCAATTATTTTATTCACACTGTTATTGAAAGTTAGTACAATCCTGGCCAATTTATCGGCCAATAGTTTGGATTATATCTCGGGCGGTTTGATAGTTGGTCTTGGCTTGGTGGCGCTTATCCCGGAGTTTTGGGAGAAGCTAATGATCACACTGAATTGGCAGGCTGCTTCGCAACGCTTTCTGGGCAGGGGAGAGCAAAACAAAAGTAAGTATGCTGGACCAATTTTAATCGGGGTGGCTTTGGGGCCAATTTTTGCCAGCTGCAGTCCAACCTATGCTTTTATTCTAGCCTCAGTCTTGCCGCACAGTTTTATTAGTGGCTTGATCTACTTAGCAACCTATAGTTTGGGGCTGGTACTGACTCTGCTGGTCGTGTCGTTAGTAGGCCGCAAGCTGATTGACCGATTTGCCTGGGCTGTGGATACCCACAGTTTATTTAGAAGACTCCTCGGTGTCGTTTTTATCCTCGTTGGGGTGGCTATTATCCTCGGCCAAGAAGTCAAGATTGAAACTTGGGTAGCTAATCATCTGCCTTTCGATGAGACTAAAATTGAGCAGTTTTTGCTCGCTAAGCAAAATAAAGAGTCAATTATCCATAAGCTGAGCACGGATATTGCCGATAACAGTATTTTGAATGTTCAGCCGACGCCGGCACCGCAGTTTGCCGGCTTAACTAACTGGATCAATAGTCAACCACTGACGTTATCTGAGCTGAAAGGAAAAGTCGTGTTGGTTGATTTCTGGACCTACTCTTGTATTAACTGCATTCGCAGCTTGCCCTACGTTGAGGCTTGGTATCAGGCCTATCATAACGACGGTTTGGTGGTGGTCGGTGTTAGTACTCCAGAGTTTGCCTTTGAACACATCCCGGCCAATGTCGCAGCGGCTGTTAAAAGTGATGGTCTCACCTATCCGGTGGCTCTGGATAATAACTACGATACCTGGAATGCTTACGATAACGATTCCTGGCCAGCAGACTATCTAATCGATAAAAGTGGCAATATCCGCTATGTCAGCCTCGGCGAAGGTGATTACGCCACTACTAACCAAGCCATTCAGCTATTGCTGGGAATTAATCAACCGTTAGTGACGCCGTCTTCCAATGTGCCTATCGCTCAGAATCAAAGTCCCGAAACATACTTCGGCACTAATCGCAGCCAAGGTTATGTCGGAACAACGGCCCTAAATGACGGCACGGCCAGCTTTACGGCAGCTACAGCCTCCCTAACAACTAATGAGTGGACTCTCAACGGCACCTGGCAGGTTGATCCGCAGTATATTACCAGTGAGCAGAACGGTGACACATTAACCTTTGATGTGGCGGCCAAAGATGTTTACGCCGTCGCCGGTAGTGCCAATAACCAAGCCGAAACTGTAGTAGTCGGTTTGCCCGCCAATATGACTGGACAATACGGTAGTGACGCCAGTAACGGCCAGGCAGTCATCAGCGGTTCGCGTCTTTATCACATCGTATCTTTAAAACATTTCGGCGAAACAACTGTGACGCTGACCGTGCCGCAAGGTGTTTCATTGTACACGTTTACTTTTGGGAGTTAGTTCTGTTGAGTTAATAGCGATAAATCTAAATAACTTAAATCAAATCAGCTGAATCATGAAGTACGACGTTGCCGAGGCCGTGAATCGTTTTTTCGTGCGGGTCGATAATTAGAGCCGTATTCTCGTCGATACCCATCCAGGCGGAGCGAATCTTAGGTGGACTTTTTTGGACGATTCTATGAAATAATCTCCCGTGACTTTGCAATCGATTAAAGTGGGGGAAGATTGTGTAATCAACCAGCCCGAAAGCTTTTTGCCAAACTGCCTCAGAGCCTGAAAACATCGCTTTGAATGGACTGGCCAAGAGGAATTTTCCCATGATCATGGCGCCAGCCGAACTACCGGCTAGTAATACTCCGGCTTGATAGCGTTTTAGGACAGTCTCCCATAACAGACTGTTATCAAGCGCGCTCATCAGATAGCTCGGATCACCACCAGAGAAGAATATCCAATCGGCTTGATCAAGGGTCGAAATCAAGCTTTTCTGATTAGCCTGGGCCTGATTGAAAATCGGTACAGGTATGACGGGTAGATTAAACTTCGCGTAATGCTGCTTGGCGGCCTCAAGCCAATTATTAACTTCTTTCTCGGCTCCGGCGGCAGTCGGTAAAACAGCAACGTTGTGCGGTCTATAAGTGTCGATCAAATAGCTGTCAATATCATCGACTAATGGTGTGAATTCACCGGAACCAAACAATGCTAGGTTCATGGTTTATATCATAGCAGGTGGCAATGAATCATTGCTTAGTCCGCAACATCTCAATCATTTGATTGGTGCGCCTCAAGCGGGTTTCTGCCTTTTGGGCCCCATTGATCCAGGTTAGGTATTCTTTTCGGTGTGAGGGCGGTAAGCTATTAAAATACGCCAATAACTTAGCTTTTTGCAGTGCGTTTGTCAGCCCCGTGTCCATAGCTCAATGCTAGCATTCTAAATAATTCAAAAGCAATGGCCACTAGTACCCAAAACTATTGTTTAGATCAAGTTATTTTTAGAGGCGTCGGTTTCATAATCGTGACGACGAAAGAGAATATAGAGATAAGTTAGCGATGGTATCAGCAATACCGCTCCAATGACTAGACACAGAAGGGTAGCTCTTAAAACGGTCGGTACGGTTGCGGCTTGAGCAATGGTCAGTTTGGCGTTTAGAACATAGGGATATTGAGCGGCAGCCCAACCCCATAATATGGCAGCGACCGCGGCAGCCCCAACAATTCGAGCAGCAGCGAAATATTCACGGTAAAGTAAGCCAAGCGCCGTTAAACCAGCTAGCCCAGAAACAACCACTAAGAGCAAACCCCGATGAGCTAAACCGTGAGATAGGAGCTCAGAGTTATGGTGAATTAGAACCAAGCCAA
>CAZLLA010000037.1:0-4890 GCA_964560315.1 uncultured Candidatus Saccharibacteria bacterium | reverse complement strand
TTCAACATCCTGAGTAACGGTAGTGATACCCAAATTGTACTTACGGGCCCGCTTGGCAAGGCTGAACAAGAAGTTGGCGCTATCTTCATAACGCATAAGCTGCCAAGCCTCGTCAACAACCAGCATGCGGCGCTTCTGGTCAGTTTTGGTTTTATTCCAGATGTAGTTCAGGATGATGTACATTGCTACCGGTCTAAGCTCATCCTCTAGGTCACGGACATTAAAGACCACCAGCGGATTCTCAATATTGATATTACTTTGCTGACTAAAGATACCGGCGAAAGTACCGGTGGTATATTTGCGCAACCGTTGAGCTAGCTGGGGGCCGGTGCCGCCCATATGTAGCAGGGTTTCATACAGGTCAGCAATGGTGGGCGGTATTGAAGTTTGAGTTAGCGGATCGTTGGTAATTCCCGCTTTACCGTAAGTTTCAATTAAAGCGGCGTCTAAGTCGGCTTCTTCCGACGGATCCAGAGCTGGCATAAGTGTGTTGTTGCCACCGATCAGTTGGGCTTGAGCTCCGCCCATCATCAGCCGAAGCAAACCGTGCAAAGTTATAAGGTTACTGCGCAGAGCGTTGTCGGCTTCTTCTGAATCAACCACCCTCGGTAAATCAAACGGGTTGATACGGGTTGCCGAGTTCAAACTTAAGCGCACATATGCGCCCGCCACCGCGTCGCTCATACGCTCGTACTCATTTTCCGGGTCGATAATAAAGATTTCCGTACCAAGCATTAAGCTGCGCAAGGCCTCAAGTTTGACCATGAAACTCTTACCGGCGCCCGATTTGGCAAAGACAACCGAGTTACCGTTTTCCAATGAGAAGCGGTCGAAAATAACCAAACCTGAATTATGCATATTAACGCCGTACAATACGCCGTGATCATCACTCAGATCGGCTGATGTAAACGGAAAGCTGGTACTGAGCGCACCGGTACTGAAATTACGTCGGATTTGCAGTTGATCGCTAAACTGCGGCACGGTGCTATTTAGACCCTGCTCCTGCTGCGAGGTGGCAGGTTTGGAAAATACCAGTTGCTGGCCCAGCATTGATTCAACTTTATGGGAAACAAATTCCAGCTCATCCAACGAAGCTGCATATAGTGTGAAATATAGACCAAAACGGAAAAATCGTTCTTCACCAACCTGTAACTTGTCGCGCATTTCTTCGGCATCCGCCACGGCAACCTGTTTGCCGGGGTCGCGAACCCTGCCGTGTTCAGAATCGAGCTGCAAACCAGCCTCAAGCTGCGTTACTTTCTTGCGTAAGTTTTCAAGCACTATCTGACTTTCTACCGGATATATATATATCGACATATCGACCACCTCGTCGATATTGACGAAGCCGGATAGCCAGCCGGTATAAAGTTGTCTAGGGTATCCGTAGACATAAAAAGTACGTGCTAGTTTGGTACCCAAGCGAAAATAATCCGGTTTGAACTCTATCGAACTAGGAGCAATAAAATCCCTGAGTGCGGTAATGCCTTTTTGGAAAGCTATAGCTACTTCTTGCTGTTCACGTTCACGTTGGTCCTGGGCTACGTCTACGGGATCAACCGGTGGTTGCTTGTTCCTTCCAAAAGCCATTACTGTAGCTCCCTTTGAAGATGAGCTTGTGGTGCAGCCCCCTGGCCTTTTTGGACAACATCGGACGTTAAATCATTGAAGTTTTTCAATTGTTGACGGGTTGCCGTATCAGGATTGTATGTATCATAATAAAGTTCGATAAGTTCTTGTGTATCGAGTGGCAACCCATGGATGTTACTCTGCCGTAAACCAGCCAATACGGCCTGGACTCGGTTACGTAATTCGGTTTTGCCCGTATCAAGCTCTGCTTCGTTGATGGTAACGTGTTGTTCTTTCTTGCTGAATAAATTCGCCAACCCGGTAAAAAAGTTCACACTATTTGTAATTGCCCTCTGAACATCTGGGTGGGGAAAATACGGGATAACAACGTAAAAACTTTTATCCATAATGTTAGTTTGCTGGCTTAAAGCATCAATATAATTGATGTAGTCATCCATTAACATAGCCAGTAGCATGTTGTCATGCTCGGTTCGAATTTTTTCAAGTTTTTCAATATATGGTTGCAGATCAACTCGTCTGGATCTGATAAAAATCTGGACAGGGAAATACAGGGAGTTTAAAAACCCCTGATAGCTATACTCAACGGCTTCTTGTTCGACCTGGCTCATAAGGTCGAAGTTAATTGACTTAGCCATCACTACCGAGCGGAACGAGCCATCACTCATAATAACTACGCCATCGCGAATTTCGGCAATTTGTAACGCATTCTGAGTACTGTTAGGATTGACCTTAGCCGCCACCGGTTTAAGAGTTGGCCCACCGCTACTAACCACTTGACTGGGGCGGTCACTAAAGCCAGGAGTGGCTGCGGCGTAGACCGAAGGTGAAAAATCAGGGCTAGACGGTACAGCCTGTCCAGGCATTACCGCGCCGTTAAACGTTACCTCAGCAGATGGTTCCAAGCGGTTTATCGCTGGCTCGGGCAATAAAGTCGGTTTTGGTGTTGAGGGTTGCATAGCTAATCTACCCCATCCTGTATATATATAGCCATTTTTATACCCCGAAATATATTACATTAATGCAATGAAATAACAACTTCGTTGGTTGGCAGTCCTTTATGCCTGGTATTATTGATTTCCCGAGCAATACTGGCCACGCTCCGGTCGTTGTTGTTTGCCAGTCCAAGTATAACAGGGTCAGGGGTTTGTGTCACTGAACGAGCCGCTCTGCTAACAATATTTTGTCGTCTGGCTGACAGTGGCTGAATAACCCGCAAATGTGTATTTGAAGGGTTATAATCAACTGCTTGAGCCTCAATTTTTTTAGCCAGGGCCTCTTCTTCCGGAGTGGCATCGACTGACTTAACCAGCAAGTCTTCTTCCGTGGAACCGGGAGTGACAATTTGTGAGTTTTCAAACACGGTGTTACCGGAGCGTACTTGGCTAGTAGATTCGGCCGGTTGGTTCATAAACCAATAGTTGTTGGGCGTGGTTGATGCCTGTTTAGCCTGACTAGCCGACCTAACTTGCTGTATGACACTTTGCCGATGGGATTGTTCGGACGCTTCAATCATTTGTTCAAAGTGCTGAGCAATTGGGTTGGCGGTTTCGTCCATGATATCGTCGGCCGCAGTAACGTCTACGGTTGGAACCTGCTGCGGCAAGCTGTTCAAGTCAATCAATCGATCGGACTTAGGTAAGTTCATTAATGGAGTCGGCTGGTTGTAAAGGTTGACGTTAACGTTTTTTACAGCCCAACCACGGCTGTCGATAGTACTAGCCAGCGCGCTGAGCCGGCTTTTTACCTCTGTTTGGCTTAGCCCGTTGGTATAATTGTCCTCAACCTTTTTTGGCGCAGTAATACTTACAAGATCTTTTGTGCCACTTTGGTCCCATATGCGTCGCCGCGGTTTAAAGAGAAACCGTATTTTAGCCAAAGCCCAAGTTTCAGTCGGTTGGTCCCTACCCCAAGGGAAGGCAAAAAATCCGGAGATTAGGGCAACTGGTAAAAATATAGCAATGACATACAGAAAGTGTTTAGTTATTCCGAGAAAACAAATATATATACATATCGCCGCAATACCGGCGTATATAAACTGTTTGAGGGTTAATGGGCCAACGAGCTTATCTTCGGCTTCGATATCTTGGATGACCTTATACGTTGCCATGTGTAATATAGTATAACGAATAAAGCTTGTACTAAAAACATGCACCTCAATGAGTATTTAAAAATAAAGATCCAACTGCGTCATAGCCAGATACGTCAGCTTGTAAATAATTTACTTAACGAACCGATTTAATCAGTGTCTTCAGATATTTTTTGAAATTTTTCGAGTATTTTTGCCGAATCTACCGCGAACCCTCTACCCGGGATGTATTGAGTGGATATGGTGCCGTCATGTTGTAGCCTTATGTAAACTGAAAACGCAATACTGTTAGCTCGGTCTTCACTCAATTTAAACTTACTTTCGAACATTTTAGCCAGGCTTTCAACTGACATCCTATCAAACGGGACGCCGGGCCTATCTTTTCTGGTTTGGCCCAAAATATAACTTAACGCAGCTTTCTCAAAATCAAAATAATCGGGCTCGCGCTTAGTTTCAGCTTTAGTTGTGTCCGCTGCTTTTAGGTCTGGCCCTGACTTCTTGGGCGGTGGTTGCACGCGCGTTCCGGTCTTCTTGGTGGGTTGAGTAGCTCGTGGCTGCGATGCAGGTTTTGATGTTGCCGGTTTCTCTGGGTTATCGGGGGTAGAAAGATTAGGCTGTTCGATGATAAGCGGTAAGGCTGGCTTAATGCTGGGCGCCTTAGCTGCCCTCTCGGCCTCTTCTCTGCTTCTATAAAATGCCGCAACATTAGTTCTTATATTTACACCACCCAGTCTTGCCCTGTGGACAATAACTCGTCCAGCAATATCCCTACCATCCCTAACACGTTCCAGACGCCCTCGTATGTTTGAAATAGAGTCATTAGCACCGCGAACCAATTTGCCCGTGGACTTAATGGCCCTTTTTTCAGCACGAGTATACCTTCTGTCTCTTAGGCTTCTATCGATAGCATCTTTACTGGTCAGATCTATACCAGCATATAATTGGTCAAATTTATGTATAAGTAATTGCCGTCTGTTTATGGCGTCTACCCGTAAATTTTGTCTGATAGCAACTAGTTCCTGATGCCTAGTTCTGGCACCAAACAGTGTTGGATCGGGCGCCTTTGCCTTAGGCTCTATAAATAAGGGGCCGGTTAATAAACTGCGCCTTGCAAAATCCTCGGCTTGATTATACGGCTTGACGGGATCCATCTTCGCCAGACTAAGCCTTGCGGCTTCTCGGTAGAACAAGGCGTCATCAGTAGCCCCATCGGCGCT
>CAZLLA010000036.1:0-5192 GCA_964560315.1 uncultured Candidatus Saccharibacteria bacterium | reverse complement strand
GTATAGCGGCATTGTGCTCGAAGAATTGGGCCGTCAATCTAGCGAACAGAGCACTACCGGTCCGACGGTCGGTCCTACACCCTATGCTGAGATACAGCATGTCGTATCGCGTGATAAAGAAGGGCACAAAAAAAAAGAGTTCGTTTACGGTGACGATATCATAGTGGAATACGAGGTAAAAATTAAACAGACCCTTGTCAATCCCATAATGGGTGTAACTATTTGGGAAAAAAACGTCGACAAGGCTTTATTTGCCACCAATACGCTTATCGAAGGGCAGGCCGAAAGCGGTGTATTTAAGGCGGGCGAGGTAGTCACATTCAGGGCTCAACTACCGCCGTCTTTCAATGATGGCGAATTTTATATTGAGCCGGCTATCGCCAACGAATCGGCCACGGTATTCTACGATCAACAACCGCGGGCAGCCACTTTCTATATATCGGGCAGCAACAACCCCCATTCGTTGATAGCCGCCAGCAGTAACCTCAGTATTTCCAAAAAGCAGAGCATATAATAACTAACGGGCGGGAGCAAGGGCATCGTCATAATGAAGACCATCGACTTAGACTTACGTGAAATCAAGTTAACGCACCCCAAATATATCAATAAGTTTGATCCGTCATATATTACCCGCTACCTGATTATGGCAGAACTGGTTAGGTCACTTGAATCCAGCGCCGGCAAACAACTCAAGATATTAGACGTAGGCGGATATAACGGGTTGCTAGTAAGTTTATTACCAACCAACGACATTACTATTCTTGATGTTGTCGAAGATAAGGTAACTAAAAATTATATCCAGGCCAGCGGCATGGCCATGCCCTTTGAGGACAATAGCTTTGATTTGGTCGTAAGTAGCGACACGCTTGAACATATTCCTTCCCCACAGAGAAATAAGTTCATTGAAGAAATCATACGAGTCAGCGGTGGATATATTGCCTTAGGGGCGCCCTTTAGCAGTGAGCAGGTAGTCAGGGCCGAGCAGTTAGGCAATAGTTTCTATCACAGCATGACCGGGGAAGATTATGTATGGCTCAAGGAGCACAAAGCATATGGTTTGCCGGACAAACTTTGGCTAGACGATTTATTTGAGAAAAACGATCTTTGGCATAGCCGCTTTGACCATACCTCGGTTAATCTATGGGTGATGATGTTGTGTGGCAACTACTTCATGGCTGGTAACCTTAATCCTGTTAACACCGACCTAGCCGCCAAGTTACGTAAAGCCGACGAACGATACTTAAAGGAAATAATGTCCAAAGACTTTCCGCCAGAAGGCTATAGGACGTTTTTTGTAGCATCTAAACAATCGCCCGTGAAGGTTTTACTGCCTAACTACGAGCCAAAGCTAATTTTTGAATTTATTGAAAAAAACCTGATACTTTTCGGTGGCGTCCTTAACAGTTTAACGGCAGACTACGGCAGGCTGGCTGAGGAACGGGCTGATTTGGAGAGTAAGAATACCGAGTTGTCCAACGAAGTGCTGGAATTAAAAAACGAATTAACGACTATTAAAAATTCACGCGTTTATCAGATAAGTAAAAAGGCGAGCAACCTTAAAAATGGTTTTAGACATGGGCACAGCTCCTAAAATTCGTCTGAAAAGTGCTATCGGCAAGCTTAAACGGGCAACATATAATAGCAAGGAATTGGTTGCCCCCGGTAACATTAAAGAATTACTAATCCAGACAAAACAGTACAGCCGGATTAAATTACAAGCCAAACAAGTTAATCGATCCCCCGACAGTAAGACCGCTGTCTTAATCCATCTTTACTACATAGAATCATGGCCGTTATTTATTGATCGGCTGAAATTTCTAGACAAACCGTACGACTTATTCATAACCCTACCCGCCGCCCACATAGACTTTATAGCCACAATAAATCGTGACTATCCAGCTGCTTATGTATTTGAAACCCCGAACCGAGGCAGGGATGTTTTACCTTTCATCCAAATCGCCCCGACACTGCTTGATAAAGGTTATGAGTATGTGCTAAAACTTCACTCGAAAAAATCTTCACACCGAACGGATGGGTCGGAGTGGTTGGTCGATATCGTCAACAGTTTGCTGCCCGATGACCGGTCGACACTCGATGATCTATTCGACACGTTGCAAAAAAAAGATACTGGCATCGTAGGGCCCGAAAACCAGTACCTGTCCTTAGTGGTTAACTTTGAAGCCAACGGCGTAGTTATGAGTAAAGTGATAAATAGGATTTACTCTAAAAGTACCAGTTATAAAGTATTGCAAGCCGGCCGGTCAGATCATGGTTTCTTTGCCGGCACGATGTTTTGGGCCAGGCTGGATGCATTTAAGCCAATCATCGATAATCATTTTGGGATAAGTAACTTTCAAAAAGAATCCGGGCAAATTGATGCAACTTTTGCTCACGGCCTAGAAAGAGTCTTCTCCTTAATACCTGAAATTGAAGGCAGAAATATGTATGAAATTGGCCGGCAAGGCATAAAAAAGATTGCTTATAAAACCGATAATATCCCAGACTGGTCTAAAGTCTATATTGGCCCAAAGCCAAAAGTGTAGTTAGGCTCTCAATTTTCTTTCCAGAGACAATTTAGAGCGTTTCTTCTGATTGCCGTAGTACTTAAGTGCATAGAACTGGCCAGCCTTATCGGCCAGGTTATAGAAGGGTGATTCTATCGACCAGACTAATTTTGATAGCGGTTTATATTCACGGTCATGATAAATGAATCGCCAATCTAGAATGGTTGGCCGTATCCAGCCAAGTAAGAGAGACTTGGTACTACGCCCGACCTTAAAGCCGACACTATCCTGCAGCCCAATATACTCGTCGAATTTTCTTTGAAAGTATTGAGTGAACGTATAATCATTGGAATGCCGTACCGCGCCACTGGGCGAGTAGGCCTTAATAAAGCCTTTTGCCTGCATGTCCTTCGCCAACGCCTGATCCTCAGCATAATTAATTTGCCTGAAAGGTACCTTACCCACCAACAGCTCTCTTCTAGCGGCTGAATTGACATCCGAAAAGAAACTATTTAACGGGTTGGTGGAAGATTGGTCGACTAGTGATTTGTGGCGGAAGAGCACGATCGAATCGCTCGACCCTAAGCACCCAAAAACACCGGATACCTCTCGTTTTATAGTTACCGGTGCATTTGACCTGGGTATTTGCCGACCGAAAACGCAACCGACTTTTTCGGATACAAAGAAAGGCTCTATCATATTGATAAGCCAACGATTATTAGCCGGAGTGGCGTCCTGGGACAAGAATAGGACATAGTCACCTTTCGCCAAATGGGCGGCTTTATCGCGCGTACCGCCATGACTGAACTCGATGTTAGGTATGGTTGTTAACCTTAATTTCTCGCTATAGCTCTTCAGTATTTCCAGAGTATTATCGTTGGACCCAGAGTCTATGACCAGTAGATCCAGCTCGTAACCATCGGGTAACTGCTGGCCTAAAATGGATTTGATAACCTCATCAAGATACTTGCCACCGTTAAGGGTTGGTATAAAAACAGTAATATATCTCTCGGTATTCGTCGAATCAGACATTGTTTTTTAAGTCTCGGCTTTTCTAGTTTCGCGTTCCACGATTTTTACGAAATGCTTACCTGATTCTTCCCAGCTGTTATTCTTGACGCTATCCGAGGCTTGACGGCTGTAATCTACCGAATCTTTCCGGTTGACGATTTCGGTTAGTTTGTCGGCCAGGGCAACCGGGGTGCTATCAGAATAAGCGATGAACGGGTTATCGGAAACCAACCGATTATTTTCGCCCTCATTGATTACCGGGATACAGCCGCTGCTAAGCAGTTCTAATGGCAACAAAGACATATTGGTTAGCGATATTACCAGACCGGCCGAACAGCGGTTATAGACCTGGTTAAGTTCACCGTGTTCCAGGATTTTTAAATTTTCGTAAGGGAACGGGATATCGTAGGCCGTAATATCCCAACCCAAGAAGTTGATATTATATTCCAGGTGGCGGCGATGAAAAATATCAAGTGCCATGACACCTATCTCAAAACCGCGCCGTTCCGTATACGGCCGGGCGTAAAAGACTATTTCTTTCCTCTTTTTATGGTTCTGGTTTTGATAGATATTGGAATCTGAGCCGAAAGAAAAGAAATCCGTCGCCATGCCGTAGTCGGTCTTAAGCTTTTTAGCCAACCAACCGCCCGCCGTAATGCCGTAAAAGCCCAGTTTATAGGTGTTTTCCGCTAAAATATACTGACTACCCTTTGGGAAGAAATATGGCTCGAAATCTTGTACAAAGTAAAATTTTTTAGCTTTTAAGCCTGAGCTGTTAACCGAGTAAGCTGTCTCCCAGCTAGTGGCAAAAACACCGTCGGCCTCCGCCATTTGCTCGCCCAGCATCAACCATTTCATTGGGGCTTTGACCGGCGGGAAAGAATCCCCCATGATGCGCTTGACGTCTTCGACCTTGCTTTTCGGATCGGCATTATGAAAGTAAATTCGACATTTATGCCCCGATTTTTCTAAAAATTGAATAAATCTAAAAATAGTAACGTGGCCGCCGCTGCCCTTGCCGGGCGGGGGCATCAACCAATTGAAAGTAAGTGATTTTTTATTGGTGCCAGGCCAGTTACGGTTTAACTCAAGACCATCAGGTCCTATTATCTCTTTAAGCCAGGGCTCAGAATACAGTTTTATCTTGCCTCTGTACTTACTATTGGTATGTTTACGTATAAATTCGAGACTGACAATTGAAAACCCCAAAACGCCCTGTTCCCTAAAGACCCTGAGACCGGTATTCGCCTTGTCCAATAACTTTTTGTGCAACATTAGTCTATTAATTGTATACTTTGGCCAATTTAGTGGCAACTTTAAACCAACGTCGCAAAAAAATCTAATAACTTTATAGTGGGGCGCCTGTCGGTAGGGTTGATAGTACGGAATCGCTCAGGATATTTATAGAAGGGTTGTTGGTACCACTTTGTGCGACCAAACTATTCCAACCGGAAAACGGGTATTTTGTTCCATTGTTTACTTCGTAAACCACTGCTTGTCCGGGTTCTTTAACGTAGATACTACCGGACTGGCAACTGGGCAGGTTTAAACTGGGGAAAATAGCCGAGCCGTAGGGCTGAACCGACTGCAGGCTGCTTAGAGTTTGGCCGTAGTCACTGAGCAGAGCGCTATTCATCAGGTAGCAACCATTCACATCTACTAGGTAGACGTCATTGG
>CAZLLA010000035.1:0-6084 GCA_964560315.1 uncultured Candidatus Saccharibacteria bacterium | reverse complement strand
GCTTAAACATTTGTTATAGCGTATTATAGGTGAAGAATGGGTTTATGTCGATGATAGACACGGCCGTTATTGTGCTCAATTGGAATGGTAAAGATTCTTTAAAATCGTGCCTAGATTCCCTACTTGCCCAAAGCATAAAGTGCGCTATTTTTGTAGTCGAAAATGGTTCTAAGGACGGCTCACTGGAATATCTTAAAAAGAACTACCCGCAGGTGCGATTGGTTGTAAACCAGGCTAATCTTGGCTTTGCCGGCGGAGCTAACACGGGTCTCCATCAAGTGATAAGCGAGAACTTCGCATATGCTGCACTATTTAATAACGATGCAGTGGCAGACAAAGATTGGCTCAAATACTTAGTTAAGGCCCTCTTGGATAACCCCGATACCGGTATTGTTACTTGCAAATTAGCTACCACCGACAATACTCATATGGACAGTACTGGTGACCTTTATACAACCTGGGGGTTACCGTATCCACGCGGTCGCGGTGAACCAGTTGGAACCCAATATGACGATCAAACCACTATTTTTAGCGCTAGCGGCGGGGCCAGTTTATACCGCATTAAAATGTTGGAAGAAATCGGTTTGTTCGATGAGGATCTCTTTGCCTATTACGAAGACGTCGATATCAGCTTTAGAGCTCAGCTGGCTGGCTGGAAGGTCCGCTACGTACCAGAGTCGGTAGCCTATCACCAAATTGGTGCCACTAGCGGCAAGATTAAAGGCTTCACGACTTATCAAACTATCAAGAACCTGCCATGGATAGTGGTCAAAGACGTACCAAAAGGGTTGGTTGGAACTGTACTGCCGCGTTTCTTATTGGCTTATAGTTCTTTCATCGGCCGGGCTATTTTGCGGGGCCAAGGTTGGACGGCCTTAAAGGCCTTGTCTGTTTCAATTAGAAAACTGCCCAAAAAGCGGCGTGAGCGAAAGCTTATACAGTCACAAAAAACCGTCAGTTCGACATATATATCTAATCTGATGACTCATGATCTACCGCCGAATGCGTATAATTTACGTAGGGTCCGCTCTTGGTGGTGGAACCTAAAAAGGAAAACATGAAAAAAATAGTCATTGATGCCCGCTCGCTCCGGACCAGTACCGGCCGCTATGTGGAGCGTTTATTGTATTACCTTCAAGAAGTCGACATAGATCTTTCGCACCGCTATGTAGTACTCCTGAAACTAAAGGACATGGACAGCTGGGAACCGACTAGCAAGCGTTTTACCAAAGTAGCCTGCCCTTATAAAGAATTTACTTTTGCCGAACAAATTGGTTTGTTTGGGCAACTGATCAAGATTGGCCCTAACCTAACACACTTCGCAATGGTCCAACAGCCGATTTTGTATCAGGGTAAGGTCGTCACCACTATGCACGACTTAACCACCCTGCGTTTTGATAACCCCTCCAAGAACCGGCTTAAGTTTGGTATTAAGCAATCCGTTTACCGCTGGGTTAACTATATCGCCGCCCATAAATCAAAAGCCATTATCGTGCCGAGTGAATATGTTAAAGACGATGTCGCCCGGGCGATGCGCTTGAATAGCCGCAAAATAACCGTCACTTATGAGGCCGGCCAGACGATTGAAGCCGAACCCGAACCAATTGAAGAGCTGGTCGATAAGCAGTTCATTATGTATGTCGGCCGGCCTAACCCGCACAAGAATCTAGAGCGGCTGATAGAAGCTTACTCGCTCCTGAAAGCCGACAAACCTGAACTGCATCTGGTGCTGGCCGGTAAACGCGACTCGCTGTACAAGCATCATGCCCATGAAGTTGAGGAAAAAGGTATTGCCGATGTCCATTTCACCGGCCATATTAGCGACGGACAATTGCGCTGGCTTTATGAACAAACAGCGGCTTATGTATTTCCGTCTTTATCGGAAGGCTTTGGCCTGCCGGGTTTGGAAGCCATGGCTCACGGTGCCCCGGTGATTAGCAGTAATGCTACCTGTCTGCCGGAGATATACGGCGAAGCAGCCTATTATTTCGACCCGCTCGACACCGAAGCGTTAGTTAAGGCTATTAAGACTGTTATAACCCGTCAGGATTTACGCGAAAAGCTGGTTGAAGCCGGTCGTCAGCAAGTTAAGAAATACTCTTGGAAGCGGATGGCCGAGCAGACTCTGGACATTTACCGACAAATTCTGGGTGAAACTTAAGGCTCGGGCAGGTTCTATTTTGCCCTAGCGGGCTAGGGCAAAATATTGGATTTTGTTAATCTGTTATGATAGATTTACTGTAGTTTCTTCCCTTAGGAATATATACGGAGTCGGTGGGATTGGCTGATAGCTATGTTGAATCTACCCACTATTACCGAAAAGCAAAGAGAAATTATAAAACTTATCTATAGCCATAGGTATCTAAATCGTATCCAAATACAGGCTTTCTTAAAACACAAAGATTACAAGACTATCAATCTCTGGCTAAAAGACTTGAGACAAAAACATTATTTGGAATGGATCTATTCGACGGATTTTGCCGAGAGAACTAAGCCGGCTATTTATTATTTGGGTTTAAACGGTATCCGTCATTTGAAAACCTTCGACTTTTACGAGGTGACGGAACTGCGTAAACGTTATCGTGATTCTAGCCGCAGTCAGACGTATATTGACCGCTGCTTGCTGCTAGCAGATTGTGCTGTTGCGTTACAGAAATACGGCGACGAGAGCGAGGCGGCTAGGCACAAAGCTGATTGCTATAGCCGGTATCACTATGAAACCGAAGCCGACTACCTGGAGGCTAGTTATTACCATTTTTTGGCCGATAACGAGCTGATTCATCCGCATTTATGTTTTTCCAAACTTGTCTTCGAGGGAGGCGGGGAGCCAACAACGGCGGAGAGCTATCTGCTGGAAATATTTGACCCGACGCTACCACGTTACCGGGTTAAAAAACGCTTGGAGAATTACGTCGCCTATCTAGAATACGACGATTGGAGCCCCGAAACCGAGGGGGATAACTTACCGATCATCCTACTGGTTTGTCCGCGGACCAGTAGTCTGATCTATGCCAAACGAAAGACCAGAGGTTTACTGCTAGATATATGGGAATACGACGACGCCGAGAGGCCGCATATCCGGTTCACTACTGCCGAAAAACTGGACCGTTTCGGCATTACCAGTCAAGACATCTGGGAGGAGGCCTAATGCCACTGTTGGCCTGGTCGACAGTCGCTAATTAAGCAAGTTACCGTCAAAGCTTCGGCTATAATAACTAGTGTTACTAGCTAACGTTAAAAGGAGATGGTTATGATGTATTACAACAATGGTTTCGGTTTCCCCTGGTTTATATTCGGTTTGTTTTGGATCGTTATCTTCGTCGCCATTTTTGCTCTGCTGGCTGGTGGTGGCCGTCGCCATCATATGCACGGTGGTTACCGGCATTGGCACGAACACCAAGAACAATCAGATCCGCTAGATATCGTCAAAGAGCGCTACGCTAAGGGCGAAATTAATAAAGAAGAGTTTGAACGACTCAAAAAAGACCTCCAAGACAGTTAGTGGTTTCTGGCTATAACACTGAAACTTGATACCGAAGCGTGCCATGATACTAAAAGCTAAACCTTAACGATCCAAGGGGATCGTCTTGACAAAGACGCCCCAATCCTATATAATTCTTAATAAGTTAACAATAGTGTTAATTATCTAGGATGAATATATGGAACGCCAATTAGCCCTCAATCTCCAACAAAAACTCGGTATCTCCATAGTGCAGATCGTACGGGAAGAATACGAGATGCTTCTATTGAGCCGTCTTATGGACAATCCGTTCGGCAGTAGCTTGATTTTCCGGGGCGGTACGGCCCTTCGGCTAGCCTACGGCTCACCCCGTTTTTCGGACGACCTTGATTTCAGCTGTCTGGTGGACACGACCGAGAAAGAGTTTCGGGCGTGGTGCCAGCAAACCGCCAAGACAGTCCCCTATCTTGAGCTTGACGAAGCCCTTAAAAAGTATTTTACGCTCTATGCCATGTTTAAAATCAAAGACCCAGCTTTAGCTGAAACCATCAGCATCAAGCTGGAGATTTCCACGCGGCCGGCGGTTTGGGTAAAAAATCGGGATTACCAACTGCTGTCACTTAAAAGCCAGGTGACACCCCTGACGGTTCTGGCTCAAGTGGCCTCCCTCGAAAGGCTGGAGCAGGAAAAAGTCAGCATTCAGCCGCCCCGCATTCGGGATATATTCGATCGGTGGTTCTTAAGCCAACAGCTCAAAAAGAATTACCGGATGGACTGGACGGGATTTGACGCCCAGGAAGTCAGGCGTGAGTTGTACCGGTTACTAGCCACGCCGCAAAGAAAGTTGCTGGAGCAATGGCTACCCAAAGAATAAACACCATGGCGCTGATTGCCACCATGAGCCGCCTTAACAGAAGTTTTTTTAGTGTTGCCGATATGGCTAAAATCACTGGTCTGGCCAACGGTAGTTTGCGGGTGGCCCTGACCAGGCTAACCAAGAGTGGCGTTTTGACCCGGCTGTCACGGGGGGTTTACCAACTAAGCCTTTCGGAAATAGACGTTAAAAAAATTGCCAATCAGTTATATTACCCGTCCTACCTGTCGTTTGAGTCGGCTCTGTCGCTACAAGGTATTTTGAGCCAAATCCCCTACGCCCAAACTTTCGCCACCGTCAAGAAATCCAAAAAAATGACGTTCTGGGGCACCGACGTGGAGTTTACCCAACTCAAGGCCGACTTGTTCTTCGGCTACCAACTGGAACGAGGTATCTATATCGCCGAACCAGAAAAGGCCCTGCTGGATCAATTGTACTTAGTCAGTCGCGGCAAAAGAAGTCTGAGTCTTCAGGAATTGGATCTAAGAAATATCGACAAAGCCCGGTTTAAGGCTTACGCTGAACGTTTCCCGTCATATGTCGAGCCACTGATTGCCAAAGCCCAAAAATACATTGGCACAACGTCAATCGGTCTGGAGACGAATGAACGAATTGGTGATACAGAACCTATCACAGATAGAATTACACACGCTGGACAATAAATTGTACAAAAGAAGCCGCTGACCGAACTCAGGGAGCCCACAGCCTAATCACAGACAAATGGTCTTAAGTCTAGGCATATCTGTAGTAAAATAAAGCAGCTGGAGAGCTTTTCATGAAACTAGTTATTATCATTCCCTGCCTCAATGAGGAAGCCACTTTACCGGCGGTTATCCAAACTATCCCGAGAACAATTGCCGGGATCGACGAAACCGATATCTTGGTTATCAACGACGGCTCGACCGATCGAACTGTTGAGGTAGCCCAGCAAATCGGTGTCGAGCATTTTATAAACCACGCTCGTAACCGCGGCCTGGCTATGTCACTGCGCGACGGTATTCGCGGTGCCTTAGAACTCGATGCCGATATTATCGTCTTAACCGACGGCGACCACCAATACCCCTCGGAGCGTATCCCTGATTTAATTAAACCGATCCTAGACGGCCAGGCGGACGCGGTTATCGCCGACCGCCAAGTCCACACCATTGATCACTTTTCACCGACCAAGAAGTTCTTGCAGAAATACGGCACCAAAGTTTCTAACGCCGCTTCAGGCACCCAGATCCCCGACAGCACCAGCGGTTTTCGAGCTTACTCCAAAGAAGCCGCCATTAAGCTTAACCTGGTCGGCCGCTTTAACTTCGCCATGGAAAACAACCTGCAGTTCGGCTTTAAGCGCCTAGCTATCGCTACCATCAAGATTAAGACTAATGGTAAAACCCGGGAATCGAGACTGTTTAAGTCATCCTGGGAACACGTCCGTAAGTCAGCCGCTGCTTTATTTAATTCCTACGCGATGTACAAGCCCTACGCCGTCTTTTTAACCTTGGGCGTGATCCTGCTCCTAGCCGGCTTAATTCCGTTCATCCATTACCTGTATATCGTTATTATCAACAAACAGCCGTTTGGCAACCATCACTTGCAGTCGCTGATCATTGGCACGGTACTACTAAACGCTGCCTTTATTTCTTTCACGCTGGGTATTGTGGCCAATCTTATCCGGATCAACCGAACACTGATCGAAGATATCCTAGAAGAACAGCGCCGACAGCGTTATAACTTATCAGTCAAAAAACCAAAGGTGCGTTGA
>CAZLLA010000034.1:0-6158 GCA_964560315.1 uncultured Candidatus Saccharibacteria bacterium | reverse complement strand
GACCGGTGGTATCGACACACCAGGTATTGCTGCTGTCGATCGGCCAACCAGTTGGACAGGTTACACCAACGTTATTTAGTGAGCCATTGGAATTAAGCTGGGCGTATTCGACTGTTTGCAGAGCCGTGCCCCCGGAGTTAGCGCCGCCAATTTCGTAGATATAGCCGTTATACACCACTGAACTCGAGTTCTGAGTGGCGACTGGCAGAACAGCCGTAGCCGTGGACCAGGTACTGCCAGCTAGCGTGCCGCCGGTTAGTCCGGCTTCACTAATCGAGCTGGTGTTGATATTCAAGTCCCCCTCGGCGTTACCGGTGGCACTAAAGCTAGAGGCCGAAGCCACTAGAATACTCGGGTCTATGTCTAGAGGATAGGCTTTGCTTGGTAGATGGTTTAAGTTACTAGCTACTAAGGTCAGGGTGTTGCCT
Source organism: uncultured Candidatus Saccharibacteria bacterium (assembly GCA_964560315.1). Taxonomy (GTDB): domain Bacteria; phylum Patescibacteriota; class Saccharimonadia; order Saccharimonadales; family UBA4665; genus CAVPPA01. The sequence goes on along the minus strand of CAZLLA010000034.1, from coordinate 5,730 downwards.
TTGAGAGTTAAGCTGGTCTTGGTACCGGCCGGGTTGGTGGTGGAGCCGCTGTTAGTACTGTTGTTGCCACCGTTGTTGCTATTGCTAGTACCGCTCTTAGCACTGTTGGCAGCCATGGTTTGCTTATCTTTAATGACTGGCGGTAATAAGGCAAAGACTAAGTAGTTTTTGGGACTGTTAAGCCGAGCCTTAGCCACGGCTAGCTGATCAGAGCTGCTGCCGTAGCTGATGTTGCCGAATAAGGCTGGATCAGCCGAGTAGATACCAATTGCCCCGTCGGGCAGGCTTCTGGCAGCCAGATAACTGGGCAGGGATAACTTGTAGGTTAACTTGAGGCTGCTAGTTGATTGGTTGAGAACGACGTCTTCCTGTAGACCGTTTTGTTTAACGGTGTAGATATCTTCGGCCCCATTAGTATTATTTAAGGGATAGACGATATGGGAGCTTAAGTTCTAACCTGATCCGGTACTAAACTCCGGGATTAAGCTGAAGGCCAGGCCGCTGGTGTTGTCTCTGACTGTTACCCCGTTAGATAAGGTAGTTGGCAGCTTTAGGGCATAGCTGGCATGGCTAGAGTTATTGCCAACTGTCACGGCATTAGTGTTAAAGCTATTAGACGAACTACTTAGGTCCGATTTATTTAAGTAGTAGGCTTTAGCCTTAGCATTGTAGCCAAACTGACCGGTCTTCATGAGGGAGGCATCAGCCGAGCCGATTAACTTAGAGTCAGCCGGGGTTAGCTGGTAGGAAGGTCCAAAAAACCCAAGGATATTTAAGGTCAGCAAGGTAATTAGCACGACACCAGCAGCCGGCAGGACTACTTGATTATATAGCTTAGGATGCTGGTGATAAGCCACCCGGATGCGGTGTCGCCAACGAAAACCCTGGCGGATTAGGTAGCGGCCTAATCGGTGCTGCCAGGCTTTTATTAAACAGGTGACACAGAGGTTTTTAATGGGCAGGCACAGCCAACACCGAAAACACCGTTTGACGCGCATCTTATAGTAGCGCACCACCAGGTGTCGATGCTTGAAAACCTTACGTAGATAAGCGACCGGTTTTTGTCTTATTTTAATACCCTCAATCATGCCGTAAGCACTTCGGTAGGGTACTATGGACCTAGCAGTGATTTAGCGCATTGATTCTAATCACGGCCTCAAACGACCAAAAATAGCTAAACTTAATATGATAACCTTAAAACTAGGTTACCGGCCGGTTGACCGTGATTGGATATTGATAATAAAGTTTGCTAGCTTTGGTCTAAAAGTATCAACTTACGACCGAAATCTCGTAATAATTAATCAATCCATGCAGGTAGTCCAAGGCGGCCGGGACGGCGGGGTAGGTTGCTTGTAAGGCGACCAATCCTCCGCCGACCGGTCAACCACTCTGGACGTCATCGACATTAACGCCAATCAAATCTGACGACATGTTGTTTCTCCTACACGGATTGATTATAAAGTTGCTATCATCTCCACATTGGAAAGATAGATGTCTATATTACTATATAAATGCTAGTTTGTCAAGAGTTATACGCTTCTGCCTTTCAGGCTGACTAGCTTGCACGCTCATTTGGATAAGTTTTTGTATCTGATGGAGGTGGTGATGTGGCGGAGCGGTGAAGCCCAAGCTGCTTTTTAGGGCGAACTGGACAACACCGCTCCCGGATCACATCCGCAATGTCACCGACACCGCTGTCTGAAAGTCACCGGCAATGCGATAGCCGAGATTATCAGAACCACGACGACGAGGATGACAATTGCCAACTGCGAATCGCTGAGCCGCCGCCCAAGAGCGAAGGCTCCAACGAGGATCACGGCCGCTGTGAGCAGCAGCGTGGCAGTTGGGGCGATTTGTCGCAGGATGCGACGTCGACGGTATGTCATCGTCCACCTACTGAGGCGGCGATACGCAGACCGTTCAGGCCAAGAGGGGACTATCGTCGGTCGGCCGAAGCTAGCAACGATAATATCAGCAACGACAGGAACGCGGTTCCCGTGGCAAGACGTCGGCACAGACATTCCTCCATCAGATACTAGTACTTGAAGGTACTACTACACAACAAAGTTGCGTATGCCCATATCATAGCATAAATGTGGTATAATTGCAATATCGCTCAATTTATGGCCTACTTATTGGTCTTAGATAAGAAAGTATCGAATAGACATGTCTCCAGAGCAGGAACAATATAAACCGGGCCCCATCGAAGCCACCAGTGAGATTATCGCTGAACAGTCACAAGGTAACCGAGATAGACTATCCCAACGTACACATAAGCAATATATGGAACTCGGTGACCAACTAATTAATGAATTTGAGCTTCGTAATTTTGCGGAAAAGTTTCATCTTGACCCCAAAGACCCGACGACGAAAGACTTGTTAACCCGCTTTGATGAATTTGTCCGGGACCCAGATGTTGTTGATCAGTCACCGATTGTGCCCAAATCTATCGACGATGCGCTAGAACTAATTTATTCAAGACAGGAGAAACTGATGGATGCAGCCACGGAGGATCGGAAGATCGAAAGAGGTGAGCCGCTAGAGGCCCACAAACGCATGACGCTTGAAGGTTTATTGGCGGATCACAAGAAAATCCACCCTCGCTTGAAAATTTTCAGACTAGGGCTGGCCGATCCCGCCATTGAGAGTGTCCTGACCCAACAACTGTTGGAAACAATGGCCGGTTATCTGCCTAAACCTAGCCACTTCAGCCATAACCCCAGTCGGAAGGATGATGATCTAGTTCTGAAAAGTATCGCCGTCAGAATATTAACAAGACAGCCAGCCAAGGCTCAGCTGCCCGAAAGTTACGCCAGTCCGTCGGTCTGTGAGAATAGATACAAAGCCTGGGTTAGTATTCCTAGAGTTCGCTTAGCTTTTCAATCAGCTGTTGTTCGAGTTATGAGAGAATCAGCTGCCAGCAATGATGGTACTAATTTCAGAGATCAGCTCGATGACATCTTACGAGATATCGATACCAAAATAAGCCGCCTGACTAGCGGACCGGGTTCTGAAGATCAGAACCGTAAGGCACATTAGCCAAGTTAATGAAGGTATCTTTGTCCCGAATGATGGCTTGCGGTGGCAGTTGCTCGGAGTGGGTAGTAAGGCCATCTAGGCGTTTGACTGCTGTCCCAATCGCCAAAAACTCAATGACGTCATCGCCTAAGTTATAAATGTAGGTTTTAATACCCAGGACATCGTCAGCCCCGATCTCTTCAGCTTGAGTCTGGACTCGTTTAAGCGATTCCTCGCGGGCTCCGTAGATCATTTCGGTGAGGCTTTTGATCTCGCCCCTCACCAAGTTGCGGAACATAGCTTTGACACCACCGGCCACACCCAGTGAGTAAACCGAAGTCCCAAGCACTAGTTTGAGAGGGGCGTAGCCAAGCTTGGCAATATTCCAAGTTTCTTCAGCTGTTAAGTCGCTAGTTGTCACCCCACCGACACCAGCCGCCAGTGAGGCCACGGCCGGATTATAGGAAGCCGTGCCGATCATGACCATTTCCTGGACTTCGGAAGCGGCAATCGGCAGAATCGTCGTTCGAATCCCAATCACACTGTTAGCGCCTTTAGCTTTGGCTTCTTGAACGATTCGTTGCAAGGCTAAATTACGGGTCGTATTGAAAATGTTGCTGAACTGTTTGACCTCGCCTTTAGCTAAGCGACGCAGTGAGCCCAGAATATTTCGACCAAAGCCGATCGAATAGGCCACATTGCCAAAGACAAAGCTGAGCGGGGCATAGCCGGCGTCCCATTGACAGAATAATTCCTGCCCATCAGCCGAAGTCGTAAAAGCCTGGTGGCCAGCTGGATCGCGGTGCAGCGTTGAGCCAACCGTCAAGAACTCAGCATTGCCGGGATGAAAAACCAGTTCACTGGTCACCCCGCTAGCTCCCGACCCACCGCTGGTGGTTAGCTCTAATTCAAAGCGTTGCAGTGATAAACGACGGCCGTTGGCGATCATGTCCGTATACGGCGTAATCTCGCCACCCAGAAAGGTTCGGACATTGGAGCCGATACCACCGATGACACCCATCGAGAAAACACTATTGCCGACTAACAATTTGCCCGGTCGATAACCCAGCAGCCAAGCACAATACATTTCATTACCGGACAAACCGGAATACTCGGCGGTGATTGCTCCGGTACCCGGAACAGACAATATCGCCGGCAGCTGTTTACCGCACGACAAACAGACCGTTACCCCGGGTGGATTAGTTTGGCCGCAGTTCGGACAATTCATCGGTTGTTATGCCTCAATCTAAGCTACCGGACTCAGTATACCACTCGGTATACCACGAAGGCTCGGTGGTCAATGACTGGGGATTAACGAAGCTTCATCTTGTGAGCCAGCCATGGCCAAGACCCGTTGTCTGAGCGGTTCGGTTAAGCCAGCCTTAATGTACTTCAGAGTGCCTCTTTTAATAAAATCATTGATCCCGATTAACAGCTCATGGCCGCCGGCCTGGAGTTCGACTGTCTTAACCCAACTTGCCTCTTCATTTATATCCTCACCCAGTGTGGTTTTGAGATCCGGAAGATCATATGAAGTAAATCGATAATTAGTGGCCAGATCAATGACTGGCGAATCGGGACTGGTCTTAACCGGCTCGACCCGCAACGGACCAATCTCCGGCCAGCGTTTAGCTTGGCGTAAAACGTGAATGCGGTTGGCCAGCAGTGAGCGTAGAATCGGAATATCATCATCTGGGTAGTCAGTTGAGTCTTTTGGCCGGTTGGCCTTGAAGACTTTAAACGGGCCCTCTAAATTAACTTCTTTGACTGGTGATACTGCGTCGCTTACTAACAAATAAGCAACTTCTCTAGCATAGGACGGAGTAACCAGCTTGGGGGACCAAAACTTATAGCTGCCATTCTTGCCGATGACGGTATCACTATTAATACCACGGGTATGTTTCAGCACCAGCTCAACGAACCTGTCAGTGGCCGGATTCGGCCGAGGCCTGATCTCTAGACTGATTGGCCCATCGGGCAGCAGACTGAGATTTACTGCAACTTTCGGGGATAAAGACATAAGCTAACCCCAATATAGATTAATCGCGATCATCTGAAAATATCTTGACATTTAAATTGCTTTGCTTAAGTTACTAATGGCCGATAACGGCCAGACATAAGTTTGTTAAAAGTTTCGTCCTTTTGGACTCATCAGTCTGAACACACATTCAGATACTTTTGTCAGGCGGAAGGGGGCAAAGCGGGGAGGCCGCAGGGTTTTGCCTTTCAGCATTGCTTGCGACCTCCCGCCTCACTCATCCTCTCGAGGGGGATGACGGCCGGCGAGGAAGGCTGCCACGTCGTTGGATACGACCAACAGTCGCGGCTTAGGAGCGAACACCCGCCATTGCAATGGGAATGCTATTCCAAAAGCAATGACACCGCCGATGATGCCGAGAGACAGGTAGTCGCCCGACAAGAACCAGGTATCGAAGCCGAAGAGTGCTCCCAGGAGCGCAGCCGCAGACGTGGTTTTGATCAGCCTTAGAGTGTGTAACAGTTTATCCAACTGTCAGCCTCCTGTAATTTTCGGCCACTCGACAATCTTCTCAAGAGAAGAGATCGCCGGGTATGACACGGGGTTGAGATGAAGACCATTGAGCCGTCTCGGTGGGCATCAGCTGCCAAAAGTTGGTCAGCCAAGGAAACCAACACGTCAACAGACTCAGCAACCATGCGTCCATGATGGTCAGGCCTGGGTCTTGTCGTCTG
>CAZLLA010000033.1:0-6499 GCA_964560315.1 uncultured Candidatus Saccharibacteria bacterium | reverse complement strand
CATACAACCACGTAACTTTAGTCTTATCATTCACCATACTCCAATTATCTCATAGGGCAGTAAATCGGTTGTTTTAATTTTGTTTTACGAGTTAGTCGCCGTAATATCCTAAAAACTCTAGCCCGAAAATTCCATTAACAGACTCGGCAATCTTAGACATATCTTTATCGTGCTACTCACCGATTTTGGATTTGGAGTTCATCCATTGGTGGGCAAAGGCTTCGGCCGTGCCGTTTTTGAGACAATCAACAATCAGCTGGGCGACAAATTCAGCGCTGTCAGCTGCAGGAGGCTGGTATGAACCTTGACCTTCGTCGTGGTAATCCAAGGCCGGCTCTTTGATTGTATTCTTCTCGAAGTCAGTCAGAGTAATGTAGGGATAAACGACACTAACGTTAATATGGTCGGCCTTTAGCTCTTCGCGGGCCGTTAAGCTAAGGTGAGCCAGCGCTTCTTTAATGGCGGCATAGATACCCATGCTTGGTAGATGCATTAAGGCAGTACCGGAACTAACGTTGATAATTGATCCGCTTTTTTGGTGTCTCATGATGGGAATAACCTGTTGCATGGCCAGCAGTGGGCCAACGAAGTCCAAATCGAAGATTTTATGCAAGGTTAGGGGATTGGACTTTTCAACCATTGAGTCATAACCCTGGCCGGCGTTGTTGATTAGAGCGTCAATCCGGCCATAGTACTGCTGAACTGCCTTAACCATGGCGGTTACCTGTGTTGGTTTCATCATGTCGGCCGTGACGGCGTAGGAGTTAACTAATTCGGCCGCCAAGTCTTGCAGTTTATCTTTGCTACGAGCTACCAGAGCCACTTTAGCGCCCTGGCCAGTCAATAAACGAGCCGTGGCTAGCCCAATACCACCGGAGGCTCCGGTCACGATCACCACCTTACCGTCTAAATTCCTCATCCATTTAAGTATACCCGACCAATCAGGAATTATCGTGCCACTGCAGTACAATACTGTTATGACCCTGAAGAGGCTTTTCAACCCGAGCCGGCGGCTAATCTTAAATGCGGTCGCCTACATTGTGGCTTTAGACGGGCTGATCATCATTGCCGATAATCTGTTTCGTGACCTGAACATCGGTAACGTACACCATTTACTGAAAACCAGCGGCGTCTTAATTAACCTACCAATTCTATTTGGCCTAACTCTGATTTATCTAAGTACCTTATTGCGGCGCTATAAACGGACGGCCTGGGGCGTAACCGTTTTGGTTTATGCCTTTATGCTCGGTATCAACGCGGTTCAACTGGCCGATTTAGTCAGCCGTCATCCCCATTTTGTTTTATCGGGCTTAATCAGGTTACTGATCTTACCGCTGGGCATTGTGACAATTTTGGTGCTATGCCGTCAGGATTTTACTACCAAAAGCGATACTAGGTCATTTCGTTCGGCGGTTCGTTTTGCGGTCGTCATCTTATCGGTGACGCTGATTTACGGCACGGCCGGTTTTATGCTGATGGATCAGCATGACTTTCACCAAGAAATTAGCTTTCCCGAAGCGATTCACCGGACGATTGACCAATTTGACTTGACCACTAGCCGTGCTCTTAAACCTTATACCCGGCGGGCCCAAGTATTTCTAGACTCACTAAGTTTTATCAGCGTCGTATCTTTGGGCTACGTCGCCATATCTTTCTTCCAACCGCTGCGGGCTCGCTTGGAGGCCAACACTGCAGCTGATCGAGCCAAACTTAAAAAACTGCTTGATCAAGAGGGCGGTGATAGTGAAGATATCTTTAAATTATGGCCCGAAGACAAGCTGTATTTTTTTAACCAAGCCGGTACGGCTGGACTGGCTTATAAAGTTCAGCACGGTATCGCTCTGGTTGTCGGTAATCCGGTTGGTGAACGGAAGACTATCGAGCCGCTGCTGGCGGCCTTTAATGAGTTATGCTTCACCAACGACTGGGCGGTAGCCTTTATTCATAGTCAGCCGAAATGGAATCAGTTGTTTAAGAAGGTTGGTTTTACGACACAGAAAATTGGCGAGGAGGCAGTTGTTAATATCGATCATTTTTATAACCATACCCGGCACGACAAGTATTTTCGGAATATTATCAACCGCTTTGACAAGCTCGGCTATTCCAGTCAATTACTATTGCCACCACATGACGATCAGTTACTGGCTCAACTGACCAAGATTTCCAATGACTGGTTGAAATTACCTGGTCGGACGGAGCGCGGTTTCGCGATGGGTTATTTTTCCAAAGATTATATGCAGCGGTCAAACATTTTTGTAGCCCGTGACAAAGCCGGTAACATCAAAGCCTTTCTTAATCAGATCCAGTCTTTTGATAAACAAGAAGCTAACTTTGATTTACTGCGTTATGAGGCCGGTAGCCCCGGCAATATCAATGACTTTGTGCTGGTTTCATTTTTGGACTATTTACACCTCCAGACTAAGTTTTCCCGGCTTAATCTAGGATTATGTCCGTTAGCCGGTCTTAATCAACCCAGTCAAGAATCACGCAATATGGTCAATAGCTTGTTGCAATTCGTCTACAGCAATGGCAGTCGCTTCTACTCTTTTAACGGCCTGTATCGGTTCAAAGCTAAATATCTGCCCCAGTGGAACGGTCGCTACGTAATTTACCGCGGCGGTCTGCGCAGTTTTACGGCGGCCATGAATGCTTTGATGCGGGCTATGAGAATCAAGGCTTAACTGGGTTCAAGCGCTTCAAAGTCGGTTCGATAACCAGTTATAATGGATAGTCTATGTCACCACTTCAAGCCGCTTCATCACAGTTGGGCCGCCGAGCTTGGCCAATGATGACTAAGGTGCCCAAAGTAACGGCTTATTTTTGGATTGTTAAACTACTGACAACCGCCATGGGCGAGGCTACTTCCGACTTCTCGGTCCAGCAAATTAATCCCTATTTGGCTGTGTCACTGGGCTTTGTTGCTCTGGTCGCCGTTTTGGTCTTGCAGTTTTCAGTCCGTCGCTATATCGCCTGGGTTTACTGGCTGACGGCGGCTATGGTGGCCATCACCGGTACAATGGCCGCCGACGTGCTACACGTTGCTTTAGGTGTGCCATACATAATTTCAGCTGCCGGTTTCGCAGTAACACTAGCCGTAGTTTTTGTCGTCTGGTACAGCAGCGAGAAGACTTTATCGATCCATAGTATTTATACCCCAAAACGCGAGGTATTTTACTGGGCGACCGTCATGGCGACCTTTGCGCTTGGCACGGCCCTAGGCGATTTATCGGCCTATACAGCCAATCTCGGCTACGTAACTTCTTTGATATTATTTATAGTCATCTTTGCCGTTCCGGCGCTGGCTTATTGGCGTTTCAAAATCAATGCCATATTGGCCTTTTGGCTGGCCTATATCATGACTAGGCCAATCGGCGCTTCGTTTGCCGACTGGGTAGCTAAACCGCACAGTCTGGGCGGTCTCGGCGTCGGCGACGGCAAAGTCAGCCTATGTCTAACAGTTGTGCTGATTATCTTTGTTGTCTACTTATCAACTAGTCACAAGGATTCGCAAGACAAAACAAATGAGGCTTAGCTAACTGCGTTGACGGGCTAGCCAGGTCATGACAACACTAGCGGCAATCCAGTTGGGGATAGTCGTAAAAACGGCTAACCAGAAGCTGTCTTGATTGACTTCGACGTAAACCAAAACTCCAACAATATAGGCTATGTAGGGTACATAAGACAACCAGCCTTGCCAAGAATTTGGCAAGTAGCTGCCCCGTTTTTTGATGTACCAGATTTGCTTATTCATGGTTCTCCTTTGAGATTCTTAATTTTGATTCAACCTAAGTATCAGTATAAACAATTAAATCGTTGCGGTAGCTATTTGACTAGGATTGTCTGGCATTGTTCTAGAGTTGACTTATAATAAAATCAGACAATTATGAGGCACGTTACACTACTGTTTCTGGTTGACGGTGACAAGGTTCTGCTGGCTATGAAGAAACGAGGTTTTGGCGTCGGCAGATGGAACGGTGTCGGTGGCAAACCCAAAGAGGGCGAGACGATTAAACGGACGGCCATCAGGGAATGCCAGGAAGAAATTACGGTTATGCCAGTTAAGCTGATCAAGACAGCCGCCATTAGTTTTTACTTCCCTAAAGATAAGTCAAACTGGAATCAGACGGCTGTGGTTTATCTTTGCGATAAGTGGTTGGGTGAACCGACCGAGACAGAAGAGATGGCTCCCAAATGGTTTAGCGTTAACGAATTACCTTTCGACAAGATGTGGTCTGCCGATAAAGACTGGTTGCCGGAAGTTCTGAAAGGTAATTTTGTCAAAGCCGACATCTATTTTGACGATAACGATAAAGTCATCCGGCAAAAGATAAAAACCACAGCCAAGGCCAAGTAAACCTCGGCATCTCGAGTGCGTTAAATGTTACACTTTTAGAAATAGTAGCAGGTGATAGACCAAAATAGCCGGCCAAATGAAGGCCTTTAGAAAGGCTAAGATAACAAGCCAAAAAGTTCCTGAGTGAACGTGTAGATAATAAAATACTGCGCCGATAAAACCCAAGAACCAGGCTAGTTCGCCACGACCAGCTTTGGTGGCCCGCTTCTTTTTGGACCAATGCTTAGTTGTTTTTTCTTTATCCATAATTCCTCCAAGAATATTAAATCATAACTATAGATATTCTAGCTATTTTGATTGCTTATAGTTGATGTACTTGGCGACTTTGATGATACTTGGTTGGTGTTAATGGACTCCATCATATAAATTAATAACCGTACAATTGACTGTGCGAACCAATCAAAGCAAAGATGATAAGTTCTTCGCCACGTATCGTGTAAAGCGCTCTAATGTCACCGTTAACATTCATGCTCCAATAGCCTGCAAAAGTGCCCCTAAGCGGATGAACGCGTAATTGGGGGGCAGTTGGATCAATCAGGAAAAGCTCTAACTTTTCATAGAATTGCTGTTGAAATATTTTTGGCAGTTTTTTGTATTGTTGCTTAAATCGTTTTTCGTATTTGATTATCATGATTCAAGGTCGGCCACAAAATCAGCCGCATTGTCGAAAGGTTTGCTAACATTTCCAGCCTGAATGCTTTTTTCTACTTCAGCAACCAACTTCTCTAACTTTGGCGTCATCGGCTCTGGAGCGTATAGATCAATTCGACGCGTTGCAGAAACCTGTCGTAGATAAGCATTAACAAGGGTGCTTAGTGTTAACCCAGCACTGTTAGCGACTTCTTTAGCGGACGCTTTAACATCCTCGTCTATTTTAACGCTGATGACCGTATTCATACTATGAAGTATATACTATGTAGTATAAAAGTCAAGTTAATAAAAATACTTTGGTTAGCTGCAGTAGATGAGACAAAGAAAACGTAAGTATATCTGAAAGTTGACTTAATACAATTATTGTTAGATGATAATTTAATGAGTTCATCTGAGTCTGTTGACTTAAGGGAAGCTAGACAAGATCTGCAGCCGCTGATTAAAGAATCACGCCAATTGATCGGTAAGACAGCCCTGGATTTGTATTCACAATTACACAATTACCCAAGGCACGGCGGTATTAGCCGCTACACATCGAACCACCCTCTTATAGGTAATAACTTTCGGTGGGTCACCGATGTGACTCGAGAAGCCGCACCGACTTCGCTAACCAGCCCTAGTCTGTTTTATAATCATGGGCCTAGAGCTCAGCCAATTGACGGCTACGACCAACTTGATGCTATTGGTGCCAGCACAAGTTACCGAAGAAGTTACTATTATAGCCCTGCGGTTAGTCGGTTAATTGGAAGACATGTCAGCATTCCATTACCCAGAAGGCCCGGGTATTCTCGCCATGTTACGTTGATCATGCATCACCCGGACAGTAATGACCACGGGAACATGCCAGTATGGGCTGGTATTTCTTCCCAAGGTAATACTAGTAGCCGCAGGGAACACCTTGCCGATAGGTGGGGTGAAGCTGAAAATTTGCAGTTTGCGGATGTTGATGAATTGAGAAAACGGTACGCGGCAGATTATACTGGCCGTCTAGCAATCGCTGGTTTGGTAGCTTACGGTGTAAGTTTGGTATACAACTTCGAATCATACATAGATAAGCTAGAAGCTCTCCATGAACAATGGAAAGCCGTTGATACGACACTGGAGCTTAACCCAGGCCTGCCGTTCTGGGCTCAGCACGAGTGGGATTCAGGTGGGTACGTTTATAGACCTCAACAATCCTAGCATTGGTTGAGCATACCGGTCAGGAACCTTTTCGTGCTTTGCTCAGACTATTACTTAATAGCCTATGCAAACGAATCTGTTTTAACTTTGCCGGATCTTTTGTAATTGGCGAAGATGATACCCCCTGGCGAAGTTTTGGACTCGATTAGCTCGAATGCTGCTGGCATTGTTCCTTCTGCGAATAGGCGTTTGCCATTGCCAAGTGTAACTGGGAAGATCTTAAGCCAAAGTTCATCGACTAGATCATTCTTAAGCAAAGTCTGTATTAGATTACCGCTTCCATGCACTTGTAGCATTGGGCCGTCCTGCTGT
>CAZLLA010000032.1:0-7354 GCA_964560315.1 uncultured Candidatus Saccharibacteria bacterium | reverse complement strand
CAAAAACGGTTGCAGTTCGTGATATTATGAGTGTCTTCATTTGGTCGGGATACTGTTGGTTTTTTGAAGTTCTACCTCAGCGGGCCAGAGTCGAGCTTGTTTTTCGTAATGGCTACCAGAACTTCGCGCCCCGAGAAAGTAACGAGAATTTTTGATGAAGACAAATCACTGTGAAGGCAGTCCTTCAAGAGTGCGCAGTTGTTGTTTTTCTTGTTCATATTGCGGATTCAGCCGCACGGCCTCCTGATATTCCGCGATCGCGTCTGCCAGCCTCCCCTGCTTTTGCAACACCAAGCCGAGTTGAAAGTGAACTTGTGCCGCATTGGGATCCAACTTCAATGTCAGTTGGTATTCCCCCACAGCGTCATCCAGTTTGCCTTGAGCAGCCAACACATCCGCTAGATTGCTGTATGCATGGGCGTAATCAGGTTTGATTTCGATTGCCTTCTGGAATTGTGTGGCCGCCTGGTCCAAATTGCCTTGTAATTCAAAGACTCCCCCCAGATTGTAATGGGCCTCTGCATATCCAGGGTCAATTTCAATGGCCCTTTCAAAACATATACCCGCCTCATTTAAATGTTGCGTTCGCAGAAAAATAATACCGAGATTATTGTCAGCCTTCACAAAGTCGGGTTTAATTTTTAGCGCCTTTTGGAAATGGTCCATCGCCTCTTCCAATTGCCCAATTTGCATCAGAGCGTTACCAAGATTGTATTGCGAATCAGCAGAGTCAGGGGTAATTGCTAAAGCTTTCTTGAGTTCCAGCAATCCTTCGTCCGCTCGCCCAATTCGCATCAACGCCTCACCGAGATTACTGTGCGCCTCAGCAAAGTCGGGATCACTTTCCAATGCTTTTTGGAAATAAGGCATTGCCTCGTCCACCTGACCTGCATGGAGATAAATGGCGCCGAGATTATTGTAAGCCAAAAACGCATGCGGGTTCCTCGCTATTGTGGTGCGCCAAAGCGTTTCGATGTCTTTATACATTTTACTTTGCTGCCAAGTCAGCGTTGCCAGCGTTGCCAGCAACACCCCGCAAACGATCAGCTTTAACAATGGAAGCCGCTCCTTGAAATAATCAAATCCGGCACTGATTCCCGCTCCGGCAAGCGCCAATGGTCCCATGCTGGCGAGATATTGAAAATGATCGCCGACAAATGAGTAACGGAAGAAATAAACGTTGAAAAAACCGAGTACCGGAAATAAGGAAACGACAAAATACGCAAACGCAAAAAATGCCGGCCTCAATCCAGTATGACGCTTCAACCAAAGAACAAACATAACAGCGCCGGCCGCAAAGGCGGGTAAATACACTAACGGTTGCGCTGCGTTGATTTGCCAGCGTGGATAAAGAAAAATCAGCGGATACGGCCAGAACAACTTGCCCATGTAAAACCAAATGACTTTACCAGCGATAGCAAAACGCTCAGGCCAGCTTTGCGACCATTCCGGTCCCAGCGCACCTGAATGAAATTGTTGCTCCCAAATTGTCCAGCCGCTGGCCACCGCTGAGATCGCGAAGAATGGAATTAGTCTGAAAATGTTTCGCCATCGCCAGTGGCCATCCACACACCACCAACACAGGCCGACCACAACCGGCAGCATTACTGTTGAAGTTTTGCTTAGGATTGCCGATGCCGCAAAAAACAGTGCCAAAATGTAATAGCGCTCCGCCTTTTGCTCTTTGCCTGATATTTCCTCAAACCGCCACTTCAGGAAAAAAAGAACGGTCAGCAGGTAAAAGAAGGCTGACTGTGTGTTTTTTAACTCAGTAATCCAGGCCGCCGATTCGGTCTGCACCGGGTGCAATGCCCAGAGCGCTGCTCCGAGCCATGCGCCGCGCACCTTCAAGGATTGCAACACCTGCCAGAGTAAGATTCCACAAGCGGCGTGCATAGCAATGTTGACCAGATGATAGGGGATTGGATTAAGTCCCCAGAGCGCGTGCTGCATCCAAAAGCTCGTTAGCGTCAGCGGATAATAAACCGCCGAGCTGCTCGTCCAAATTTGTTTGAAGCCGAGTGGCCCAACGATACATGGATTTTCTGTCAGATGTTGGTCATCGTCCCAGATGAATCCAGTGCACCAAGCGGGCTGATAGGCGATAAAGACAGCGAAAACCAGGAGAATTCCCCAAAACCAACACTGGTTCCATGGCGGGCGGACAATACCTACAACACCTGCTAGTTTTGTATTGCGTTCGCGAATTGTGCGTCCGTAAGTCATAAAATACCCTCAAAATTAAAAGGATGCCGAAGAAATTACCAGTATCTAGTACACTGAAACAATATTGAATCGTAAGCGTCACTCGCCAGCACGTCCGTCTTCAAGATCGTTTCATTGGTGGGTGTCGTATTCAACGTAACCCCTAGGCTACGACGCCTACGACTTCATTGAATAGGGGTGCTTGGCGTGACGCTTACTGAGCATCAAACAATACGCATGAATTTGTCAATCCCTCTTGCGACAAGTTTCACCTATCGTCATCAAAAACGGCGACGATTGGAATCATCGCGAAAAATCGGCTCCCGATGATCGCCCCGATTTATTACATGATAAATTGCACCCGGATATTCGATGCGCAAGGCGCGGGGCATGTCCGCCTCTAACTTCTTCGCCGCGTTTGTGTCAATACTAAGGACTGACCCCTTTACGAGAAGCTATTCCGACGTTTAATTCTATTGCCATCATCATTGCTATGGTTGGCGTGTCGATTCAATCCTTAAGTAAAGCATCCTTAAGACGCCTCAGTAATTCGTTCCTAGATGCAGCCAATGACCGAGCCTTCTTTTGGCTGCACCTCTTAAGCTCCCACAGAATTTCTGCCCCATCAGTCAGGTCATCATGGATTAAGCCGATATCGGCAATACCCAAAAATTGAGTTGTAGCTGGTCTTCCATAAAGTCGAAGTGTCCCACGACAATCACCGGACGCAGCCTTGCCAATTTTGAGTGCCTTTCGAAGTGCTTCATTGGCACCCTTTGCTCGGATAAGAACTAAATTGTCCCATACTTCCGTTTGAGCTGACATGTCATTCATCCTGGACTTAGGAATAGTCATCTCGATTAGAGAGGCCCAAAACCATTTTTCTTTAGAATGTAATTTGCTGGACATTGCTTTATCTAATTATCCATAAGAATATACTTGTTGAACAACTTTATTATCGTTTCCTCACGTTACGACATCCGGCGGCCTTTTGAGCTTGTTGAATCTCTTGCTGCTTTTTAGTGTTACCTTCACACTTAGCTTTGTTCATCATCTCGTTGAGAATATCACATGGGGTCTTTTGTCCCCCACTTTCCCGCGCCTTTTGATCCGCGATGTCATTGATATAATTTCGCTGCCCGCTCTCGTTGCGAGCCATGTTACTGATTAAATCTCCAAGCCAAGCACCTACCCCAGTTCCAATTCCAGCACCGATATCTGCACCAACCGAAGCACCTGCTGCCGAGCCTGCTGCGGTTCCACTGATTGCGCCAACTGCAGTGCCTCCTCCCGGCTCAACTGCAGTACCACCCGCCCCACCTCCCACCAAACCTCCCAAACCACCTATAGCACCACCAATTATCCCACCAGTGTAAGCGCCCACTACTCCACCAATTCCGCCTCCAACTACGGCTCCTCCTATCGTCAAACCATAAGGATCGACAAAATCAACGGGTGAATTTCCAACATAATTATACAGGTTCAAACCTCCAAGTTCTTGAATCGGATCCCGATTTAACCACCGCTGCAAATTGGGATCATAATGGCGGTAGAGGTAGTAATACAATCCAGTAGTGTTATTCCATTCCTTGCTGGAGAAAAGATACACATTAAGACTAGCCAGTGGTCCACTCAACGAGAGCGTCTTCCCATACGGGTCATAAAGGTATTTGGCGGCAATAATCTGGTTAGTGTAAATCAACATTGTGATGTTACCATTGCCGTCGGCGTGATAATAAGCGGTCGTGGGGGTTCCAGGAATTTCCTGGCCATAATCCGTGCGAGCCAAGAGTCCGCCAATCCCACCTGTCCCTTGCAGCGTCCCGCTTAGATCATTGCCCCGTGTGTAAGTCACTTGAGGATTATTACTGGCGTTTCGCTCTTGAATCACCACATTCCTGTCGTAGATGAAGTGGATTTCGTTGGTTTCTGTCCAAACACTACTGTTCCAACTGTAATCCCGCTCAATTCTGCGCCGCAACTTGCCGTCGTATACAAAATTATTGCTCCAAACATTGGCAACCCAGACGCTCGTTAGCTGGTTCTCGTCGTCATAAGCAAAGTTCCGGGTCCCGTCATTGGTCAAATTTCCATTCCCGTCATAACTGTAAGCATTCGTAGCCGGCAAATAGGCCGTGACACTGTTGGTGTTTATTCGCCCATAGATGTCCTTGGCAACGGCCGTGAAGGTATTGCTTCCGTTAACCAGGGGCTGGTTCGTACTAGCAAAGGTGCTGTCGGCATACAGCACCGCATTGGAAGTATTGACGGTCACATTGGTCGCTGGGCTGGTCGTAGTGCCTGCCACCGTCAGCATACCGCTATAGGTGGCATTTGACAACTCGTTTAAATTGTTGACGGTGAACGCCTGCAATAGCGCATTATTCGTGCGGTAGTTTAGGTTTCCCGCTCCGTCATACGTGTAGCCAAACTGTTCCTGCCAGCGATTAGTCGTACCGCCGGCTTCCTTGCCGAAGGCTGTTGTCAATTCACCTTCATTGTCATAGGTGTAATTGCGGAAATCGCCCGCCGTATTCGTTTCGGCAGTTAGCTGGCCGGCCTGATTGTAGGCGTAACTTTCAGAATCCAGAATCGAAGAGCTGGAATTGAGCAGCCTGGTTGAAAGCATTCTGGCGACCGAATCATAGGTGTTGGTGATGTATACGCCGTTGGGGAAGTTCAAACTGGTCACTCTCAGCAGCTTCACCGGGTCGTAGATGTAACCAAATGTGCCAGCCGGCGAGCCAACGCTGGTCAAACGCCTGGATAAATCGTAGCCGTAACTTTGCGTCCATGCCGAACCGCTGGGTGCCTGAAGGCTCAAACTCGTTCGCAGCCGATTTGTATACGTGTAACTCACGGCATCGTTGGGCCATAAACCGCCTTCACTCATCAACTGTCCGACCTGATCGTAGGTATAATGCGTTGTGCCTACCGAATCAACCATGTTTGTAAGCCGGTTCAAAGCGTCGTAACTCAAACTGATGGCCGGGCTGACCGGATAGGTGACATGGATCAGGTTGCCTGCGGAATCATAGGAATAGGCCGTGTTGGTTTTGGCCGGCGTCCAGCGGTTCGTCAGCCGGTTGTCGGCATCATATTTATAGGCAAAAGCAGTATTCCCGGCGGCATCCACCTTGTTGGTCACATTGCCATATTGATCATAATTCCAAGTGGTGGTTTGATGCTTGCCATCGGTCAACGTCAACAAATCACTGGCGCCATCATAGGTAACACTGTTCGTGGTTACTCCTGTGAACACTTCGTTGGTCTGGCGGCCCATGGCGTCGTAGGCGCAGGTGACAATATTGCCAATTTGGTTAGTGTAGCTGGTAATGTCGAATACATTGGAAGTGTAACCCCAATGTTCAACACCTGTATCCGGATATGTCACGCTAAGTGGACGCCACAGGCTATCGTACGCTATTCCGAGACTTACGTTGTTGGGATTTACAAGATTGGTGATGCGGTCGTCGATATCATAGGTAAGGTCAACGATCTGACCAGCGGCATTGCTGACGGCATAGACCAACCCTTGGTTATTATACAAATTTGTAAAGCTCGCGCCGGAACTGTCCGTAATATTGGTGATATTGCCGATCGAATCATAGTTATAGTCAATAGTATAAGTGCTGGAAGGATAGGCTATTTGGGTTCGGCGCCCTTGGTTATCGTAGGAGAATGTGGTTGTATCGGATAGCGGGTCCGTGATGGATTCCAGAGAACCACAAGTGCAGTAAGTGTACGACGTCACCTTGCCCAGCGCATTTGTCCAATAAAGCATGCGACGCATGTTATCGTAGCTAAATGAGTTGACGAACCCCATGCGATCAACCGTTTGTGCCAAATCTAAATAGTGATAGGTGTTGGTAATACCCGTGCCGTCAGGAAAATTTATCTTCAACAATCGATTCAAGGCGTCCCAGGTGTTAGTGACAGTCAGGCCGCGCTCGTCAGTGTGGGTATAGACGTTCCCGTCGGTATATGTATAGGAGTTGGTGCGATAATAGACCGGACTGCCCCCAACCAAAGCATAATCACAGTTTGTGATAAGAAACCCGCTGCTGTTATATATATTTGTGGTGACTAGACCGCTGGGATAAATGATGCTGGTTAATTGGGAGTTGGTGCTGTAACTATTGGCAAAAGAGGCATAAGTATAGCGGGTAACTTCGCGCAGCGCATTGGTTTCGGCCACCAATTGGTGAAGGGTATTGTAACCGTAACTGACATTTGTCACGCCATCCGGCCCGATGATTTGAAGCAGGTCAATATTGTTAGCTGCGTAAAGATAAATATTGGTGCGCAAGGCGACTGTGTTTCCAATTGAATAGGTGCTCACGTTAAGGATAGGATAACCCAGCGCATTATATTGCTGGTAAGTATATGCCGTTTGGCCGTTTGGCAATACGCGGGCAATATAGGATGGAAAGGCATTGGTTCCTGCCCCGTACTGGTCTCCGCTGGTCTTGCCGTCATAACCGTACCATATCATCTGGCCAAGGGTAATGCCGTCCGGACTGGGGAGCTGCTCCATGCTGAGCGTGTCGGATACCGTCCCACCGGTTGGTTCATCCAGCCAATTACGCATTCGCGCCAGATTATAGTCATTGGTTGTCAACGCTAATATATTTGTTGTACTAAGTAATGCGTATTGTCTTGGGCCCCAATAAAAGGAATTGTGCCATTGCATGTAGTCATCACAAATCCCATTTGTGTAGGGATCACTATTTGTGTAATCATCCACGGGAATACCGGTTAGCTTATCTGGATAGTATACAGGCGGATTGGGTGATCCCGTGTTGGCAAGTTGCCAATATGCGAATAAATGTGTTCCCCCATCAGGTTCAGTCACTTGGATTGCACGATCCAGTTGACTGTCGGGAATAAGACTCGCGGTCGGCAGGTAATAATTGAAGTAAGTATTGCCGTAGGGCGTGGTTAGAGTTATCAGTTCGGGTATATAATAATTGGTTAAGGTGTATTGGAATGAACTGCTCATGCCGGCTACGTCAGTCAGATTGGTCAACATGCCGTTGGTATCATATTTCAAGTAGACAGAACCGTATGGCCCGTCAACCTCGGTGACCTGATTCGAAAAGAGGCTATCGTTATATTTTATGGTGTTTGTATTACCATCCCAATCGAT
>CAZLLA010000031.1:0-8559 GCA_964560315.1 uncultured Candidatus Saccharibacteria bacterium | reverse complement strand
TCAATAAAAAAATCGGGCTTGGATTCCGGTGCTAACTTCTGGGTTCGCTTAATCCAGGCTTCAACCTCATTCCGGTTAAAGACGTCGTTCAAACTTAACATTCGCGCAGAATGTCTGACTTGGGTAAAGCCCGGCAGCG
Source organism: uncultured Candidatus Saccharibacteria bacterium (assembly GCA_964560315.1). Taxonomy (GTDB): domain Bacteria; phylum Patescibacteriota; class Saccharimonadia; order Saccharimonadales; family UBA4665; genus CAVPPA01. The sequence continues at coordinate 8,420 of CAZLLA010000031.1, read as the reverse complement.
GTTGGCCGGCGACGCGCTGGGTCGGACTATCGGCAGTCACTAACTCCGGAAATTGCATCTCCAGCTCAGCCAGTTCGTGCTTTAGAGAATCAGCGGCAGCTTCACTCATGATTGATTCGTCTAACACGTGATAGTGATAACGATAGTTGTTGATTAAGTCCCGTAACTTGTTGACACGTTGTCTGGCTTCTGCTAAATTGCTCTGTTTCATCGCAGCAATTCCCTATACAAAGTGTACATATAAGCATGAAGGGCGATCAACCCTGCCATGGCTAAAACAAACAGCGCCCAAGGGGCAACCGGGGCAGCCAAAACAATTATTGGCACCATGATGGCGGCGGCAATAACCAGCAAGGCCACCGGCAAAAAGAGCAGTTTACGAAAGACCGATAAACGGCGATAGCGCACCAGTTGACGAGCGCTCCTCAAGGCTTTCATGGGGGTCATGTCCGGCAAGGTTACAATATAGAGCGCAAACAGTGACGAACAGAGCATGTAAGCTGAGATAACCGCCAAAACAAAAAATAGTAATCCCCATAGTAATTTTTCAGTGGCATAGACGGCAATACCATTAGTCACAACCAGATTATAAAGCCCGCCGCCAATTAAGAACGGCACGGTTTGCACTAAGACTACAAGTAACACCAGGATAAACGGTATTAAAGGATACATGCCTTTATAAAAAGCGTCCCTTAACCGGATCCGCTCGCCAGCCATAACCTGCCGCAAAACCCAGATAGTCGCTAGACTAATAATCAGACCTAAAAATATCTGGTAAGCACCAGCAGTGGCACTTGAGCTATTGCCGGAAGAAGCCAGCAATGATACAAAAACCGAAAAGCCAACGGCTAATTGTCCGATGTTACCGCTAGCCGCTTGCGATATTTGATGCTTTAGACTGCTGACATTAGTACCACTGCTAAAGCCGCGCACCAGCAGAATATTTAACACTCCATAAGTCAGTGCTAGACCCAGGAACAACCACCGGTGTCGCCACAGCAAAACTGAGGTTTGTCTAGTTAGCCGCCAAACGCTCGGCAGACTAACCGGATGCTTAATCCGCTTCAGTCGAAAAGGCTTATAGCCAGGCAGGTGTAAACGGCGCGGTTTTAATTGAACTTCGGCGACTTGCTTGACCGACTTTGATGCAGGAGACTTTTTCCGGTGAGAGGCTGTTTTGGCTGATTTTGCAGAGGTAGGCATGTCACATCCATTGTAGCAGAGTAAAGCTGCACCATTTTAAACTATCAACCGAAAGATCGCTCGCTAATTTCAAGCGTGTGTTTCCATACTGCGCAGCCGGGCAATCCGCTTGTCAATCGGCGGATGGGTACTAAACAGATTAGTTAAGCTGTGAGCGCGTAGCGGATTGGCAAAAAATAAGTGCGCCGTGGCGGTGTTTTGCCGCTTAAGCGTACTGCCCGTTCGGCCAATCTTTTCTAAGGCACTTATCAAACCTTCGGGATAGCGTGTCGTTAGAGCACTAGTGGCATCGGCTAAGTATTCCCTCTGGCGAGTAACAGCCAGCTGAATCATGGTAGCGACTAGCGGCGCCAAAACGGCGGCGACAATCCCAAGTAGCAAAAAGAGTTGATTGTTTTGCCCTTCGCGTTCATTACGAAAGCTGCGAAACCAGGTCAGCTGAAGAATAACATCTGCTATTAACGAGATGACGGCCGTTAGGGCAAAAGCCACCATCGAAACCCGGATATCATAATTCTTGATATGACCGAGCTCGTGGGCGAAGACACCCTGCAGTTCATCGTCATCCATAATGTCTAGTAACCCCGATGTAGTACAAACGATTGCTCCGGTCGGTTTACGACCAGTAGCAAAAGCGTTTGGGGCTGGATCATCAATGATGAAAACCCGCGGCATTGGTAGACCATCGGTAATACTCAAGTTTTCAATAATTTGCCACAACCTCGGATTGTCTTGCTTGTGAATCTCGCGCGCCCCGTTGACGGCTAAGGCCATTCGGCTGCCAGCAAAATAGGTGATGGTGACATAAACAAAAATACCAACTAGCACACCGTAAAATATGACGGGCTGTCCACCCAAAAAGCTGTTGAACACCCAGGCAACTAAGGCAACGAACAATATAAACACGGCCATAATAATGACCGTTCGTCGTTTATTGGCGGTAATATCGCTATACATGATCTAATTAATCTCTTGGCAAAGACCTTCAGCTAAAACTTAACAGCTACTGGTTCAGCGGCTTGGCTGTAGGCAGAGTCGTCTAGTTCGAAGAATTCACGATCGGTTTTAAAGCCCAGCATGTTGGCAAAAACATTAGTCGGAAAGACTTTACGCTTGGTGTTAAAGTCACGCACTACACCGTTGTAAAACCGTCTAGAAGCCATGATTTTATCTTCGGTATCAGTTAATTGACCTTGAAGTTGCTGGAAATTTTCGGTGGCTCGCAGCTGTGGGTAATTTTCGGCTACCGCAAAAAGGCTTTTGAGGGTTTGCTGAAATTGGTTCTCGGCTTGGGCAGTCTCTTTAACACCTTGGGCATTGAGAGCATTGGCCCGGGCTTTGGTGACGTCTTCAAAAACAGTTTTTTCGTGAGCCGCATAACCCTGGACCGTATTAACAAGGTTAGGGATCAGGTCATATCGCCGCTTCAACTGAACGGTGATGTCGCTCCAAGCCTCATCAGACTGGACGTTTAAACGCACCAACCCGTTGTACATACTCATGGCAGCAATGACCAAGAGGGCAACGACGACTATTACAATAATAAGTGCTAGCATGATCAGAATATCTCCTCTTTATATCATTCTAATTATACAGCATCTGGACTGTTCCGGGGTGTATCATTGAGTATAAATGTCTACTAAGCATAATCATCCCAAGCGCTGGCTGATTATCGGCCTGGCCGTTGTGCTCCTGGTTAGTTATGTGGCCTATATCCTGACTGAGCCATTGGATGTGGCTCAGCCAACCATTACATTCACATTTTCACGCCCAGCTAAGGCCGTCGCATTAACCTGGCCGTCATATGGTGAGTCAGCCGTCGGCGCCGTTGGTTATGGTGTTTTGGCCAGCCAAGGCAGCAATACACCACAAGCGACTGCTAGTGTAGCTAAAATTTTAACCGCCCTCGCCGTCTTAAAACAGCACCCGTTAGCCGTTAATGAAATCGGCCCAATGATAACACTCACACAGGCCGATGTCGATTCTTACAACACCTATGTGGCTGAAGGCGGTTCGGTTGTCCGAGTAATGGTCGGCGAACAACTTAGTGAGTACCAGGCCCTGCAAGCACTTTTAATTCCTTCGGCCAATAATATTGCTGAGACGCTAGCGCGGTGGGCCTTTGGTTCGATTGATGCTTATAACGCCTACGCCAACAGCTATGCCAAGGATTTGGGTATGACCGACACTACTATTACAGACCCGAGCGGATTTTTAGGCACAACTGTTAGTACACCTCACGATCTGGTGATTCTGGGCGAGACAGCCTTAGCTAACCCGGTCGTGGCTCAGATTGTTGACGAGACTACCGCCACTATTCCAGTGCAAGGTGTCATTTATAATGTCAATAATTTACTGGGGTATGACGGTATCGTCGGCATTAAAACTGGTAATAACGACCAAGACCAGGGCTGCTATTTGTTTGCTGCTAAGACTAATATAGGCAACCAAGTGGTCACTGTGGTAGGAGCTATAATGGGTGGCCCAAACCTGGGTACTACAATGAAAGATGCTCTACCACTGATTGGTAGCACGGTTGGTGGTTTTAGTGATATTTCAATAATCAATAGCGGGACATCAGTGGCTAGCCTTAAAACTGCTTGGGGCAGTCAAGTTTCAGTCGACGCACAGGATAACTTATCGGCTGTAGTTTGGAATAATTCGGCAACTATTGCCTCGGTTGACCTGTCCACGATACAGCCCCCGTTGAAGATCAATAGCCAGGTTGGTTTATTAAAGATCAATAATCTAACAACCCACGTAGTTGACAGTGTCCCCCTGGTTTTAAAACGAGCCATTGATGGGCCAAGTCTTATCTGGCGGCTAATCCACGGCCTATAAATATTCGTAAATTCTGCGATGATTTAAGTGGTGGGCGCTGAGGGATTCGAACCCCCGACCTTCTGAATGTAAGTCAGACACTCTAGCCAACTGAGCTAAGCGCCCCTGGTGCGGACGAGAGGATTTGAACCTCCAAGCCTTGCGGCATATGCACCTCAAGCATACGCGTATACCGGATTCCGCCACGTCCGCATGAAGCCAAAACACTCTACCGGCAATCTCAAAAACTACCCTATCTTATCTGTTTTTTGCCAAAAACTCAAGCGTTACGAGCTATGAGCGAGGTAGATGTTCGTAAAGATGACTGATTGAATACTCGTGACGCAACAATGCCTTAAGATCATCAGACGAAGTACCCATCTTTACGCCTGGGTTTAGTGTACCGTACGGATCGAAGATTTTTTTAACTTTCTGGAAGAGCTCGTAAACTTCTTTGCCATACATTTTTTCTAGATACGGGGCTCGCAATCGGCCATCGCCGTGTTCACCACTAACCGTCCCGCCAAGTTCAATGATCAAAGCATAATAGTCATCCATTATCTTGAAGGCTTTCTGCCGATCACCGAGCTGGCTGAGATCTAAATACGGCCGCATATGTAGATTGCCGCTACCGATATGACCCCAAATTGCCGGTTGTAAATGCGTCCTCTCAAAAATTTTATACATACCAGTTATGTATTCCTGAAGCTTATCGACAGGAACAACACCGTCTTCGACAATGGGCAGTGCCTTGACACTACCAGTGGCATGAGCCGCCGCTGTAGCTGAGGCTTGGCGAATTTTCCAGAGTACTTCTTGTTTTTCAAAATCTGTTTCAACTTGAACGTTCGAAGCATATTTGTTGAGGATTTTTGCGGCTTTTTTGGTGGCTTTCTTTTGCAATCTACCACCACTGTCGTATTCCACCAAGACGACAAACTTCGGATAAGGCTGATCGATAATACCCTTCAGCTGGTTGGGGCTAATCGCAGAAACCAGTGTCAGCAAATTACCATCGACTAGTTCAATAGCGCTTGGCATATCAGCTGCATCTCGCAGCTCAAGAACGGCCGACTGCAGATGTTGTAATTCATCAAAGGCAGCTACCAGGAGTGTTGTCTCTGGATTATGCAACTCAGTTTCTAGTGTTATTTCGGTGACAATCCCGAGCGTACCCTGGGAACCAACCATCAGCGGCGTTAAGTCAAAAGAGCCGTCACTATGTTGAACATCCATTAGGTTATAGCCTGCTGAATTTTTTGTGACATTACGCCCCATCTGTTCTACGGCAGATTTGTGTTCTTCCAATAACGTATCAAGGGAACGGTAGATCTCCCCTTCAAAACTAGTCAAACCGAGTTTTCTGTTGAGTTCTCGCTTGCTGAGCTTCAGCGTTTCAATAATTTCACCATTAGCCAAAACCACTCTTAGGCTCTGCACATAATCGCGCATTGTGCCGTATTTGACACTCTTCTCACCGCTTGAGTTATTAGCTACTGCACCGCCAATCGTCGAGTATTCAAACGAAGCCGGAAATGGCGGTAAGAACCGTCCGTGAGTTTGTAACGTTTGCTGAAGCTTACCATAATTAGTGCCTGGCTCAACCGTCACGACACCACTCTTAGTGTCGAGTTCCAGAATCCGGTGCATGTGGGCCGGAAAGACCATGATAATACCACTTCCGATAGCGGCTCCGCTCTGATCACTACCAGCACCACGAGCCGTAATCGGGATGATTCGATTGCGTTCCGCTAGCTGCCAAGTAAAACGAGCCGTTTTTCTGACATCGTTTTCGTTTCTTGGATAAAGAATAAGCGCCGGGTTAAGCGTGAAGATACTGTTGTCTGTGGAAAAATAGTGACGAGCGTCGGCCGAAGTTACGACCTCGCCAACAACGTGTTCCTGTAAATAATATCCAATCTTATTCATGAGATATCTGTTTCTTGCCTCATCTAGCCATATGTCTACTTGCTGTTATGATAGCACATTCAGCTTGTGTTTAGTCAGGCCTTTAACACCCAGAGGTATGGTAATTTATGATACTAAACCGAAACTATCTTTATAAGAAATGGGTTAATTCGGAACAACGGATCTCTACAATATTATTGATTCTGCCTGGCAAGCTATGTGTACATTAGAAGCACCATACAACAAACAAATAAGTTCAAACTTGGTGCGCGGGAGAGGACTCGAACCTCCATGAGATTGCTCTCACTAACTCCTGAAGCTAGCGCGTCTACCATTCCGCCACTCGCGCTTACAGTTTAATCTTGAACCCCATTATCGTATCTGTTTTTATGCAATAACTCAAGACTGGTCAGTCACCCAACCGGTACGGATCATCCAGTTTTGGACGTTATCAAAACGATCGGCATCGGAATTAATTTGGTTGCTACCGAGACCATAAATAGGCACGTGTGAAACGTACAATAGGCTCGGCTGATATAAACCAAGGGCTGGGTTGTCTTGCTGCCAGGCTTGCAAAAACGACTGATACTTAATGCTCCTCAATTGGTCGCCAAGTCTAGTGCGGCCAGCTTCTAAGGCGGCATCAGCCGTACTAGATCGATATTCCGAAAAATTCAATGGTTCAGTCGAATTAACATCAGCTTGGGCGCTGTCCCAGTAAACAAAAACATCTGGGTCAACGCCTATCGATATACCGTACAAGACGGCGTTGTAGTTGTGTGAAGATAAGATACTTTGAAAAGCCATTGACGGTTCGGATTGGATATCAACATTCACGCCAACGGCTTTCCATTCAGTCGCCAAGATATTGGCATCTTTCAAATATTCAGCATTGCTTGGCACGGTTAACTCAAAATCTAGAGACTGGCCATTCTTGGACCTGGTACCGCCCACGCCAACCGACCACCCATCAGCACTCAGAATCTGTCGAGCTTGGTTAGGCTGATCAGTAGTTTGCACATAACTTGGGTTATACCCCAGCTGACCTTGGAGAAGTGGTTCATTAACTGGGATAACTGAATATTCTAAACTGTCGACTACTGCTGGCCTGTTAGCCGCCAACACTAAGGCTTGACGAACTTTGGCGTCTGATAAAATCGGGTTAGAATTTTTAAAAAATACATAAACCCCGGCAGTCAGCGGCAAATTGTAAACCTGGTTACTGGCGTTACCGCTAATACTAGCCGGCAAGCCATTTAGGTCGACCATGGCTGTTATTTGACCATTCTGATAAGCATTTAAAAGATCGCCTCGTCTGGTAAAAGCATCAACCGTGAAACTATCTAGTTTTGGGGCACCAGCCCAGTAATGGCGGTACGGCACTAGGTTAATCTGTGTCTCGGTGTCATTTTGATTGTCACTACTAACACCAACACTGCTCCATTGGAAAGGACCGGCACCGATTGGATCAGCTGTATTAAAATCAGCAGAGCGTAGATCAGCGATATTGATTGTGCCAAGGATATGTTCCGGCACTATGCCATTAGTCAGACTGTACGGAAAAGAGCTCAACGGATTGGGCAAAGTAAAGGTTATCGTTTGACTGTTTACGGCCGCCACTTTGACGTTTTGCCAGCTACTAAGCAATGGTGACTGGGCATCTGGGTCTTGAATAGTTTGGTAAGTAAAAACTACGTCGGCGGAAGTCAACGGCTGGCCGTCTTGCCATTTTAAGTTTGGCCGTAGATTTACGGTATAGACAGTTCCGGCACTATTAACGCTCCAGCCACTTGCCAAGTCACCGACCAGTTGATTTTGGTTGTTATAAGTCAGTAGACTGGCAAAGATAAGCCGCGAAACTGACGTGTCGACTTCGTTAACAGCATAGAGCGGATTAGCGGTCGTAAACGTACCCTGTATCCCCTCGGAGTATAGCCCGCCCGGGACTGGCTGGACAGTTTGGTAGTAACTATTAAGGGCCGAAATCTGAGCGATTAAACAACCACCCAGGAGCACAAACAATAGGGTCCAGCCAACACTAAAGCGCCAAACTAATCCAAGTCTACCTAACCGACCCAGAAAATTTTTTTCTAACTGAGAGGTGGCGTTCTGACTGAGGTCATCAACTTGGTGCTGTCGTCGGCGCCAGACGCGGCGGAAACGAAGCCCGAAAAGATGCCAGCTCATATGCGTGGCTCCAACTTTAGGCTACTTAGCCAAATATCCCGAGAATTAATGAAAGTGCAAAAATCACCCCACAGATAATGGTCAACTGAAAGATCGTCTTGTCGGTGCCACGGCGGGTAGTGTTGATTTCACCAGCACCGCCAATGCCGGCACCAAGCGAAGCTCCTCGCGTTTGGACCAAAATCAGAATGGTCATTAGGATCATAGAAGCTAATGTAATGTAATTAAAAATCGACATTTACTTATCCTAGTATAGCGGTCACAAGATAGTTTACTAGTCCTATAACTATTCCTGCAAATAT
>CAZLLA010000030.1:0-8904 GCA_964560315.1 uncultured Candidatus Saccharibacteria bacterium | reverse complement strand
CAACAGACTCAGCAACCATGCGTCCATGATGGTCAGGCCTGGGTCTTGTCGTCTGAGGTCTGCTTGACTTGGATCCGGTTACGATCAGTTCGATCGCCGAAACCGAGCGGCAGCACGACGTACAGAACGATCGCCAGGATGACGAACCAACTGACGTGGCTGTAAGCCTCCGTCACCAGGGACACGGTCACCACGAAAGTGGCGAACAGGATCAGATCCAGTTTCGTCGCTAGCTGATCGAGATATGGCACTTGTCACCTCCCAAGGTTAGTTTAGCCGTCGTTGATCATGAACAGTTTTGGACGTTCTACAAGAACCACACGAAGCTGCTCACGGTCTGGATCGAGGCAACGGCCAAGAGGATCAGGATTGCGACACCGAACACGACGAGCAGGACCACGGAAGCGATCACGTGATTCCAATCTCGCTTGTTCAACACTGGGGAGCTGATGACAAACAGCACCACCACGGCCGTAAAAACCGTCCACAGGTTGTAGTACCAGTGGGGTGTTGGCGGCCGCCCTGCGGGCATGTCAATCGCTACCCACCAGATGAAGGCCACAACTGCCAGGCCGAAAAACCCAACACCGTAGACGAACTTGTCGCTGTTAAGAGCCTTTATCATTGTCAACCTCCACACGAGTTTTTACTTCTTCCGCCTGAAGACATTGCTATTCGCACGTTGCGAAAGCAAGACATTACGACCCCACACAGCGGGAGTGTAACTGACCTACTTTAGCAGAAATAGCTCAAAAAAGCAAAAGCTTTCCGACCATATCATCGCTGTTATGTTTGCTTAATTAGCAACTTCATAGCATGACATTATCATGAATGTGGTGGCAGGTATCCCGTTCGATTATTCGTGTTTTACGTCATCCGCAACAAACAATCCTGGCGGCGAGCATCGCCTAGACAACTGCGAGAATTTAACTCAAAGCAACTTCATACTTAATCATGACTACAGCATGAATGTGTTTAGATTTAAATATTCATGGTTTGGTAGCAAGGCGGCGGGTTCTGGGGAAAGTGGATGGTGCGGATTAGCGCATCTGATTCAATGAATCACTCAACACTTTTCTCAAAGCTTGCCCAACGGAACATCCTCGACCGATAGATCAATCTATTATCTATTAAGAGGGAAATCCTGGTTTGCTTGAATTAAGCAGCTTTTAACAACCAGGGGCGCGGCAGATAACCACATGGCTTGTAGCCACTGCCACACTCCTGATAGTCAACAATTCAACTTGGTGTCAGACCCTATGTCCTAGTTACGGCACTGACACCGGCTTCCGGCGACGGATGAGGTAGGCTATGAACGAGATCCCGATTGTGCCGAGGAGGAGAATCGAACCAGCCAGGAGCAGCCCTAGTCCTAGTCCGGTTGGAGGAGTTCCAGATCCACCTCCAGTATTCGGAACTGGTGGCGGGGAAGTTGACGGCTTCGGAGTCGGCGTCGACGTAGGGGTCGGCGTACCAGTCGGCGTTGGGGTGGCCGTGGCGGTCGGAGTCGGCGTGGCGGTCGGAGGAGTCGGGGTCGCTGTGGCGGTAGGGGTTGACGTACCAGTCGGCGTTGGAGTAGAGCACAGTGCTTCATCTGCCGTAGCCGAGTTTACCGCCGAGCTGTCCTGCTTGTACCAGATGAACAGGACTTTTTGTCCGGTGACTCGCAGGATGGTCAGGTCATAGACGCCGGAGGAATTGGTAGTGAAAGATCCGACCGGGTTCTTGGTGTTCTCGCTGCCCCACGAGTCATCGAAGACCTGATTGGCTTCACCAGTGATGGTGAAGTTGTCAGTCGTGACACTGGTGGCACACGTCGCGCTGATAGACGGCTTGCTCCAGGCCAGAGCCGCGGTGGTTGTCGCGACGGACGCGAGAACAAGCACTATGGGTATGCCCACAAGAAGCTTGGGCCGCCAGTGGGGCTGAATATGCATCGTTGTCACATACCTCAAAATTGTTGTGAAGAGATTGCCTAAGTTGTTAAGCTCAGACGATCTCACTGCAGGTTGATGATGTTTTGAGACGTTTTTTCGTTTACACTGTAGACCCAGACATTGATGACGGACCTCCCAAATAGAAGTTGTATGGCATTATGCCACTGCACAGTAAGACAACTTAAATAGTTTTCTTAAAGTGTAGTGGCATGCTGACCAATTAGAGTTTTAGATAATTCAAACAAAATTTACCTTGCTACTTTTTAAATTACCTTTAGTCAGCTAGAGAGCAACTAAAGTAGTTATATTCTATAACTAACGTGACTTGACGTCCAATATGGAATATTTCAACCTCATTTGAACATACATCTAGAACTATGAGCAATGAATGCAATTAATCTTGGGATTTTGGATCTCTAAGCATGCTATTCATTAGGCCTGGTGTTAACAACTGACTTGCTAAAATTGACTATTTTCAATCTGGTTATGCATGTTAATTAATAAAATTGACTTGTAAGAAAACATAGCCTACAATTCGAGACATTAAGAGGAGGTAATGGAGTGCGAAAAATATTTTTAAGGCTACTCCTAGTTTTGGGCATAGCCGGTTTAGCGGTGGGGGCAACAGGAGCTTATTTTTCTGACACCATTTTGGCGGCAGACAACACAATTACAGCAGGCACTCTGAGCATGACTGTAAATGGCTCTACTAATCCAAACGCAGTATTTACTGCAAATAACATGTCACCAGGCGGCGCAAGCGGTTGGGCTACTGCTGTCGGCGCCGGCGGCGTAACCATCAAAAACACCGGTAGCATTACAGGTGACGCTTGGTTAGACATTCAAAATATAAACGTAACCGGAGGTGTGAGCGGAGATACTTCATTGGCAGACAGGATTCAACCTGTCATTGAACTCAATCAACCGCCCTACGGAACAGTGTATGCCAGTGGTCAGTCAATGAACCAGTTAAATGGCGTAGATGTCAATATTGGCAACCTTGCTCCGGGTCAATCAATATCAATTTTCATCTATGATCTTTGGCCTGATGCTGGTGTAACTTTAGATAATCAAGCTCAAGGCGAGACTCTAAACTACACAGTCGCTTTTCATCTTGACCAACTTCATTAGGTCTCTTATAGCCGAGAATCTTTCTCGGCTAAACTGAGGTCCCATGAGTAAATTAACCAATCTCACCAAATATATTTACATTGCAATCCTAGCGCTAGTTGCTATCTTGGCATTGATTGTCATTGCTTCGTCAGCCGATATATTTGGTCACAGAACTTATGTTGTTAGAACGGGTTCGATGTCTCCGAGTATACCTGCCGGTAGTGTAGTTTTTGATGCTCGGCAATCCACTTATAAAATTGGCAACGTTATAACATTCATTGAGCCCGGCATGACTTCAGCTAATTCTTCGGATTTAGTAACGCACCGGATCGTGGCTATTCAGAAGGAAGGCGTAGTGACGTATTACCAAGTTAAAGGCGACGCCAATAAAGCCCCTGACGCCAATCTAGTCCCTAACAGTAATGTAGTTGGTGTCGTTAAACACTCAATACCCAAAATTGGGTATCTCGTTTCGTTTATAAAGTCATTACCGGGAATTATTATATTCATCATTATTCCTGCAACAATAATTGTTTATGAAGAATTGGGTAATATTAAAGATGAAGTGATCAGGCTCCGTAATGAAGCTAAAACTATCCAGAAAGCCACCGCTAAGAAAGTTCGGAAAATTGAGAAAGTGGCTGTTAAGGAAGAAGCTGCGGCAGACAATTGGTTAAAAAGATTCCTTTCGAGATTTCGCTGGTAACGCAACGCCGAGGTAATAACAATAATTGTGACATTAGAGGCAACCCAACAAATCAAGTTTAAGATTGCATTACTCAGATTGATGACGCAGTGACAATCACGTGCCGCTGACTAACTGGGCAAAAGTGCCCGAACAAGTTGACGAGCTAGTCGCCAACTTAGCTAGTCCTGCCAAAGACACGGTAGCCGATTTAGCCAAGGTTCATGCCAGCTTTGAACAAATCCACCCCTTTAGTGATGGTAACGGACGAACTGGTCGACTGTTGATGCTCGCCCAAGCCCTCAGAGCCCAACTGATGCCTCCAATCGTCGAAAATGAGCGGCGCTACGCCTACTACAAATATCTTGAGCTAGCCCAGACCAAAGATGCTTTGGCACCACTTGAACTGTTCATCGCCCGGTCAATGGATTTTACGTCACGGCTGCTCACCGACAAGTAAAATAGTCAGGGTTGATCAGCATCCACCGCTGGACTTTCAACGATTCCAAGTATAAAGCTCTAACTTTTGGCTCTAGCCGCTTGAGGGGCCAAAGGTATTCTATCTTTGACTCTCAAGGCCCAAGTTTCAACCATTGCCGGGTTGGGGTCTGAAGGATCAAGTGGTGGATCAGTTATAATGCCGGCTTCGTATCCCCTCGATTCTAAGTCGGCTTTGACAGCTGACACTACTTCGTACTGGACAGCTCGACCGGCTCGATAATTAGGATCTGGCCGGCTTGGCGCTTCCACCCGTTTGGGAGGATTCATATTGTAGCAACGGCCGACGATTAATCGACCGGCGAGATTACCGGCTTGTTGTTCTCGGTCACGGTCCAGATCAAATTCAATCAGGGAACTCATAAGTAAGGCTTGACTTTGAAAAGCCGCCAGGAAGGCTCTTTGTGATGTCCTGTTTAACTTGGCCAACAAACGCAATCGTTCCGGTGGCAATTCAAACTTAGGACTTGCTCCAACTGACATGTTAGCTCCAAAACTTAAGTTTACTGATGCATTGTAATATAACTACTTAAAATCCACTAGCCTAAAGTCCTAGAATCTTTTGTAGCTGCTTATGGTTGCATTGAACAGGGAAGCAGTTATTATGAGGCTGTATGGAAACTTGCGAACAGACCGCTGCCAGTCAGGTGGCCTTCGATAACCTGCTAAAACGAATCCCCGGCTTGCCCGAGGCAGTCGAGATGGTCGACCACAATCTACCACCGCCTGAACTTGAACTAACAGAGCCGATAACTGGTTTAGGTCGCTTGGCAATCGTCAGAGAAACAGCCAAACTAGCCAGACCGCTTCGACCGACGACCGAACCGAGCCACCGTTTATGGGCGGCCCGCCAAAACGTCATCGATTTAGCTATCGCTGCCGAAGATATTACCGATATCGAGCGACTGGCGCTGTTATTAAGCTGCCGGGACGAAGAGCCGGTAGCCGACCAATTTAGGAACCATCACGAAGCCTGGACCAGGCTCAATGAAGCCCTCCAGCCAGGCGTCGCTGTCGCACTGCTCGGCCACAATCTGGGCCACAACCAGCCGGACTACTTTTACCGCGTTGGTCAGGCGGGCGGTCTCCAGGTCAGTGTTACTACTAACAATCATGCCGTTCCAAAAGTCCGAGTCACCACCAGCCAGGCGGGCGGCCTGAAAATTAGCCCCGAATCATACGGTTGCTACACCGTCAGCCCAATGGATAAATCGGCTAGCCGGACTATCAAAAAGTTTCCGCTCGGTCGCTATCAAACAACCCGGCTAGCGGCCGATAACGACAGCTACGAGCCGCCAATCTTGGGGAACAACATAGCCGACGAAGACCTTTTTCTGGTGGGTCATAGTCCAGCTTTGCTGACGGCCCGAGCCGTCGCCGCCCGGCATTTGGGGCTCAGTCAGTCAGCGCCGCCTGGTATCAATATCGGGCTTAGCCAACCAGCCGTCACCGAAGCCTTAGTGATAGCCATTAGCAGTCGGTTGATCGGACGAAAAAAATTTGACCCTGAGCCGACGACTTATCAGTTTAAGCCAGACGAAGGCCAAGATAATGCAGTGACCATCAATTTTATTGAGGCGCAAGCAACCATTTTAGCGATCGTGGCTTCACTATTTAAGATCGGCCGGCAGCCTGTTGAGAACCTGATGCAAGCCGAGCTGGCCGCCGTCACCTATGCTACCGCCAGACGAATTGGCGAGGCCGGTATCTATAGATCGATGGGCTCCCACGATTACCGTGATAAACAATTGAGAGATCTATTGGCCAAAATATTCCCGGCCGCCTGAAGCCCAGTTATGACTAACTGTTTATGGTTGCATTGAATCAGGAAGCAGCTATCATAACCTTAAGGAGACACTATGACAACCGGCGAACAACCAGTCAGAGACGAAGACGAGTACCAACTCCTAGCGGGTGAAGCCCTTCTGTTTAATTCAGATATCCAGGCGGCCCGTTGTACTTTCCAAGACTTCCAAATCCAACTGGCCGATCTGAACCGTCGAAAAAGAGATCTAGCCGTAGCGGCCTTTTCCTCTAGCCACCAACCAACGATGGATCGGCATGCCGATGTGGTTAAGGACATCAAAGAAGCTCATAAAGCTCAAGCTAGAGCTCTCGAAAGACGCGATGGAGGGGTGGAAGACGCGCTTAAGCACTCCTAGGAACATTCCTGGGTTTACCATGACATGGCTGTGGAATACGCCCAGGATCCTAACCACGGTATCACCAACCTCCAGATCGGCAAGATTGCTGTTCGGATTAGTCATCCCGATCCGGCCGAACAATCGAACCAAGGCGTCAGCCCGATTGAAGTTACAGTTTAGGGTTCGCCAAGCAAAGCCAACCACGGCCTAAAAAGTAGTATCATAAAAGGCATGACTTTAGTCGACATTTTAACTGCCGAGGGCGAGCCAACTGGTCAAACGGCCAGTGTCGATGAGATATCTAAAAAAGGCCTCTGGCGGCGGGGTGTCCACGCCCTGATTTATAACCCCCAACAGGAAGTTATCATACAGAAACGGTCGCATGAGATTATCTATCACCCTGACTTATTGGATCTATCCGTCGGCGGCGGCGTTGATGTCGGTGAAACCCCGCTCGAGGCCATCATCCGAGAAACCCGCGAAGAGCTGGGCCTGATAATTGAGCCGGGTATGATCACCCCGATCGGGGTCAGAAAATATAACCACCGCTGGCCGATCTACAAAAAGACCTGCCGCTGCTTCAACCACGGTTATCTAATCCGAGTCGAGGCGACTAATGACGATCTGGTGACCGAGCCAAGCGAGCTGACTTGGGCCAAATTTATTCCCTTAGCGGAGGCCAAAAGACTAATCAAAAAGGGGCGGCTAAAATCACTCGGGCGGCTTGAACCAACCTACGCCTACTACAAATACCAAATCGAGCAATTAGATAAAGTTCTGGCCAGTTAATCGGCTAAGCCGGTTTGCCGAGCCGACACAATATCGCACCAGACTGGTTATGCTTGCAGTCTAGATAGCGATGAACTATTGTGACGATATGGTTAGATGCGAAGAGTTTATGAAGCAGCCCGTACCCGTAGCAACCTACCTGGCGATGATTGATCAGTTAGCCGAGGAAGGCCATATTGACGCATTAACTTCTCAAGAGAGAACTAACTTTGCCTTGTGCTATGCCGAGAGTGGGCTCAGTCAGAAGATTATCAGGCGAATCGCTAAGCAGCAATTTGCTGCTGAGGACGATCTACTAGAACAACCAGCCGAGAGCCGGCCAAGTGTTTCTACCTCTATTGAGACTTTACCGCCAGAAAACCAATCGGGTAGTTGGCCGACAGGTTGTGGCCCAACGGATCCCCCCCGACCTAGGGACGTACCAGAGGCTTATTTTTATCCTAGAAGCAGCGTTTTACCGCCCGATCCCGATTGCGAAGAGGATTTTGATAATTAATATCTACCTAGCAGACAAACAATTCTTGTTTTCAAACACAAGCATTTGCTGATTATTAGCCTAACCGGCAGCTGTCTAAACTTGAAAACATAGAACATGGGTTGGGGTAGCTAGGGAGCGGGGTTGCGCGGATGCGCAGGCGGTCAAAAAGACCAAACTCACGCGCTTCCACCCGACGTATTAACTCACCACCTTTGCAACATAAAAGGTAGGCATCCTAAACTGTAGTTACCATTACATAATTACAAAGAAAGGAGCCTACCATGGCTTATTCTATCAATCCTAACCTACCTAGAGCGAGAGCTCTAGCTATCAAACTACTACTTCAGGAGAAGTTACCCCTTCAGGTGGTAGCTAACAAGTGTGGAGTTCACCGTTCAACTATCTACAGATGGAAGCTAAAGTGGCTGAAACTAAACGAGCACCAACAGTTAGAGAACTTTAACCGGCCTAGTCGTCAATCTAGACATAATTCGTTCAGACTTATGTCTTGTAGTTGGCTAATAGCTACACTTAGCTCTAGGCCAAAGTATTCTCCTAAGGCAATACCTGAGAATATTGTTGAACTAGTAATTAGCCTCCGCCAGATGCTAAAGCGCTGCGCTGAAGTGGTTTGGTTCCACTTAGTTAACGACAACGGCGTGAATATATCCCTAAGCAGCGTCAGGCGTATCCTAAGGCGACATCACTACATAAATGGTAGAAAGAAACGAGTTCGTCCATCCAACCCCATAAGGCCAATTGTTACCAAGCCTGGTGAGCTAGTACAGACAGATACGGTTCACTATGTTGACCCACTAACCAAACATAGACGCTATGTATATACAGTCATAGATCTTTACAGCCGTATGACCTATGCCGAGATACACAGCCATATACGCCCCGGGATTGCTGCAGACGTAGTAGCTAGAGCTAGTGAGCAGTTTGGCTTTAGTTTTGCTATGGTTCAAGCAGACAACGGGCCAGAGTATAGCCGTTACTTTGAGGATACACTAGCTCGGCACAACATCCTCACCAGGCACTCTAGACTACATAGACCTAATGACAATGCCCACATTGAAAGGTTCAATAGAACTATCCAAGAAGAGTGTCTGGGTAGATACTTGGACTTTACAATTAACAACCAACGTTTGCAGGTTAAGATTAATAGATATCTGGAGTTCTACAACAACAAACGTGTACACTTGAGCTTACAGTACAGGACACCCAACCAAATGTTGCAAAGCTCCTGAGTTCTATACG
>CAZLLA010000029.1:0-9265 GCA_964560315.1 uncultured Candidatus Saccharibacteria bacterium | reverse complement strand
ATCTTTACGGCCGAACAGAAGACCCAAAACCAACACGAAAGTTCCTATAACCTCATAGTCTCGACTTAAACCAGTTACTAATTACTCATCCCAGCAGTACTTTTATTTTTCGGGTGCGCGGTGATCAGGGCACCAACTACGGCATTTTTGACGGCGATCTTGCCATCATTGATCGAGCCGTTACGCCAACCAACAGTGATTTTGTACTGTGGCACGATGGACGGCAATTCAAACTTTCCCGGGGCACAAAAATGACTGACGGCAGCACCGTTTGGGGCATAGTAGGCGCTATTATCCACCAGTATAGGATCTTAAATGACTGAACTACAGCCCTTACCGGAACATGTTTTTGCGTTGGTAGATTGTGACAATTTTTTTGTTTCCTGCGAACGACTCTTCCGACCAGAACTAGAGGGCAGAGCAGTCGTAGTTTTGTCCAGTAATGATGGTTGTGTAGTAGCGCGCAGTAACGAGTCAAAGGCTTTGGGTATTCCAATGGGTGCACCGGCCTTTAAATATCGCCAATTTTTTAAGGATCAGTCAGTTGTTCAATTCTCAGCTAATTTTGAATTGTATGGTGATATATCGCGGCGGATTATTGCCATTTTAACTAGGACTGTACCACAGACGGAAGTCTATTCAGTCGACGAATCATTCCTGGATCTTAGTGGAATTGATATTATCGATTATGCCCAATGGGGTAAAAACCTGCGGCAAAATGTTTTTCGAGCAGTCGGCGTACCAGTGTCAATCGGTATTGCTACCACCAAAACTTTAGCTAAATTGGGTTCTGATTATGCCAAACGAAACCACGACTTGGGTGGTGCAGTAGATCTTGTCCGTATTACTAACACGGCATATCAAGCATTTTTGAATAATTTTCCAGTTGAAAAGGTGTGGGGAGTGGGTCGACGATTGGCCCCCAAACTTCGGGCTGAAGGCATTAATAATGCGCTCGACTTGAGTCGCTTACGACCGCGCCAAGCCCGCCAATTAATGGGTCTTATGGGACTGCAAATGGTCAGCGAATTGAGTGGCCTTAGCTGCTACGGCTTCAACCCCCAGCGTAACCAGCATCAGACTATCATGCGCAGCCGAACGTTCGGCGAAGATACTAACCAATTTGAAGTACTTGAGGCAGCCATCGTCAGCTTGACGACTCAAGCTGCCTGGCAGGTCCGCAGTGAACGACAGCTAGCCCGCCGAGCGTCATTTTTCTTGAGCAGCAATAAGCACAAACCTGGTTATGCATCATGGCACGAGACAATCAACTTAGTTATGCCAACTAATGATAGTGGTCGTATTATAGGTCCGGTTTTAGAGTGCCTGAATAAAATCTATACCAGTCGTCAGTTATATCATCGAGCCGGGATAACAATTTATGACTTTATACCAGAAGAAAGTTTGCAAATTGATTTGCTAGGCGAAATACGACCAGATATCCATGATGACTCAAGCGCCCGTATGTCAGCTGTCGATACTATCAACAAGCAGTACGGACGGCATCACATCTATTATGCGGCCGAGGATCTCAGCCAGTCTTGGCAACCCAAGCATTATCTACGTTCACCGCGATACGTCAGTCGTTGGGAGGAATTACCAGAAACGACAATAACAACCTAGCCCGCTGTATCCCCCCAGTGACTCAGTAGAATAGATAGATCAAAGACGTTGACTACGCCGTCACCGTTTAGGTCACCTTGGGCATAGCTGGCTCCGGTCTCGCCCCAGTGGCTGAGTAGGATAGACAAGTCAAAGACATTAACCACACCGTCACCGTTAATGTCGGCGGTGATAAAAGTCTTAAAGCTACTGGTACTGGATTGGGCGGAGGTAGCATTGTTATTGCCATAGGCACTGATGGTATAGCTATAGGACGTATTAGCACTCAGACCAGTGTCAGTGTAGCTGGTGGTACTGCTGGTACCGACCTTGGTGCCGTTACGGTAGATGTTATAGCTGGTAGAGCCACTGCCGCCGGTACTGGCCGTCCAGGCGAGGTTAATCGTACTATCGGTCTGGGAGGGGGAGTTCAGGCCAGTCGGGACAGACGGAGCCGTTGGCGAACTAGCTAGGGTACTAAAGCTACTCGAGCTGGATTGGGCTGAAGTATTACCGCTAGCGTCGTAGGCACTGACGGTATAGCTGTAGGACGTACTGGCTGACAGGCTACCGTCAGTGTAGCTAGTGGTACTGCTGGTACCGACCTTGGTGCCGTTACGGTAGATGTTGTAACCCGAGACTGGGTTAGTCCCAGCACTACTGGCCGTCCAGGACAGGCTGATGGAACTACTGGTCTGGGAAGGGGAGGTCAGACCGGTGGGGACGGAGGGAGGGGTTGGAGTATTGGCTAGGGTACTAAAGCTACTAGCCGAAGATTGGGCGGAGGTATTACCAGAACTGTCATAGGCACTGACGGTATAGCTATACGAGGTATTAGCACTTAGACCACTGTCGGTGTAGCTAGTGTTACTGGTAGTACCGACCTTGGTGCCACTACGGTAGACATTGTAACCTGAGACAGGATTGGTGCCAGCTGAACTAGCGGTCCAGGACAGGCTGATTGAGCTGGTTGTTTGGGAGGGAGAAGTTAGGCCAGTGGGGACGGAGGGAGGGGTGGTAGTATTAGTTAGACCAGCTAGGTGTGTCTGATAACCCGCGCCAAATCCAGCACTCGGAGTGCCAGAATAATCAGAAATCAGGACATTGTCACAGCCGCCCCAGGTATCCCATGTCCAGGCAAGGTAGCTGATCCCTTGACTGTCAAACCAGTCCCAAAACGGATTAATGAAACTGACTGAGCAATCATCGCCAGTCTCGCCCACAACCACGGGGTAGCCGGCCTGGAGTATGGGAGTGAGACTTTGCTGGACACAAGTTAAGGTGTTACATGGATTAAAAGAATAGAGGTGAAAACTGGCGGCCAGTTGGTGATCCGGATCGGTCGGAGTGAAGTTGAGCCACTCCGACATATCATTGGCATATTCTTCGCCGCCAACCATAATAACGTTAGTGGCTCCGGTACCACGAATAGCGTTGATTAGATCTTGAGCAGAGGCGACTTGCCAATCCCCAAACGTGGCTGAGTTTTGGCTAGTGATACAGCCGGTACCCTGCATCCAGCACCACCAGTTAGCATTTGAGGAATTAATATAAGTCTGGCAGGCCGCCGGAGCCCCGGTGGCACAACCGATCATATCAATGTTGTTGGGCTCGTTAAAGACATCAAATATGGTATCTGGGTCATTCTTAAAGGCATCGGCCACGGAAGCCCACATATCTGGACTGTGATCGTAATCCGGCAAATTCTCTTGGTAAGTCGCCGCCGTTGTGCCTGGCGCTGACCAGTGTAATTCAAGAATGGCGTAAAGCCCGTAGGAGTGAAGTAAGCTAACATAATTTTCAATCGCCGTTTGATAGTTAGCCCCGCTATAGGCCGGGTTAACACCATTGATACCTAACCAGCAATCTTCATTTAGTGGGACGCGGACGACATTCACGCCTTGCCACGAGGCAATGGCCGCTACCGAGGCCGCATCAGAAGGACCGTCAAAGATACCATTGTCCTGGACGCACATATATTCCGTACCGGAACGATCGACACCATGTAGGACAACAGTCTTACCGTTACCGTCTACAAAGTGATTGCCGGAAACTGAAATCCCAGTGAGGGTTGTCGAGCCAGCCGAGCGTACTGCATTGATATTGTGTGGGTATAAGTGGAAGGTAAAGACTAATACGGCCAAGATCACTACTAATAAGACTAGGGCGGTGCTTGTCGCCCAGTGTTTTTCTAGATTTTTTCTAATTCGCTCATGAAAAATAGAACTACTGTTATGACTAAGCTCAGCGGAGCGTGACGATTTTTGGGTTGATTTTGCCCTTTTATGTAGAACACTCATTATGTTTTATCATTATCTAGCGTGGCTCATTGGCCTGTCCGTTAGGCTCTGATGGTGGATTATTGATATTTACGCTTGGGGTAGTTGATGGTGGTATTGGTTGACTAACCGATGCGGTCGGTAAGGGCAAGTTGTTAATCGGCATTTGGTTAGTGATCTGCTGCTCGGCGATAATTGGAGAACCACCGGTGACAGGTGAGCTCGTCGGGGCGATGATTTGCCCAACATCGACTGCTGTTGACCCGTTAGCTGTTGGTAATGGGCTATCGCCCCCAAGAACGGTTGCCGGAACCGAACCGTAAGCCAAGTCCGGGCGTAGACGGGATCGTCTCAAAAAGATGGTGCCGAGACCGACAATGATCAGCAGACCGACGATTAACCAGACTACTACCGGCACTGTGGTAGCTGAGGCTAGTTTGTAGTTGAACTGCTGAACGGCAGTCGGGCTTTTGGCCGAACTAACTTCAATCGTTTCTTTCTGGATAGTGGAACCCTGTTTAATGGTTATCTGGTGGTAGCCGGCTGGGACGGCCGTGAAGCTAGCTATACCAGTGGCATCAGACACGGCTGTAATACCAGCTAGGGTTACCGTGACACCGGCTTCGGGTTTACCCTGGGCATTTAAGACATCGACCGCTACTAGGTAGGTGGTTGGTGAGACGACGGGAGTCGTGGTTGGTGCAGTAGTGGTGGTCGAGCTAGGTGTGGTAGTGGTAGCCGGTTTAGTAGTTGTCGTAGTCGTAGCCGGTTTAGTAGTTGTCGTGGTCGTAGTAGTGGTTGATTTGGAAGGCGTCGTAGTGACTGGCGGTGTGGCTGGGGGAGTCTGGAGGGTATAGGTTCCGCCCGTCATCGTACCGACAGTATTAGCACTATTGCTAGTCGCAGCTACAGCTGAACTGCTTAAGAAACTAATTGAAGCCGAGCCACTAGCTAGGACATTAAAGTTAACAATGCCGACGATTTGGGCACCGGTTAGTGTTAGATTAACTGTCCCTCTGGCTATATCTACCGTACCGCTGCCACCGGTTGAACTAGCGGCAATCTCAAAGGCACTGGTCGAGAAGTCGGTTGAAGCATATTGCAGATTTGAGGGGTAGCTTAAATTAGCTTCCACCGCATTAACGGCTGTCGAGCCACTGTTTTCCCAAATCGTGACGGCTAGGTTACTACCAACATTGACAGTACTGCTGGCTGGAGAAAGATAAAGAGTGGTACTACCGGCTGCTTGGACGGGCAGGGCTAGCACGCTTAAAACGATGGCGGTACTAGTTAGGATTAAACCGGCAAAGGCTAATGGGCGACTGGTTAGACGGCCGAGTTTAGTTAGAGTTAGTAAACGGGTGTGACTTAGTAATTTATTGGTTGTCTGATGGTGTCTCATATTGTTTTTCTCGATTAGTTTTATTCTTTTGCTTAGCCTCATTTTTATACCTTATCCCTAACTTCTCGCTTATCTTTAGCTTTCTTCCTTAAATCATCCATCGCTTTAGCCCGCTGTATCCCCCCAGTGACTCAGTAGAATAGATAGATCAAAGACGTTGACTACGCCGTCACCGTTTAGGTCACCTTGGGCATAGCTGGCTCCGGTCTCGCCCCAGTGGCTGAGTAGGATAGACAAGTCAAAGACATTAACCACACCGTCACCGTTAATGTCGGCGGTGATAAAAGTCTTAAAGCTACTGGTACTGGATTGGGCGGAGGTAGCATTGTTATTGCCATAGGCACTGATGGTATAGCTATAGGACGTATTAGCACTCAGACCAGTGTCAGTGTAGCTGGTGGTACTGCTGGTACCGACCTTGGTGCCGTTACGGTAGATGTTATAGCTGGTAGAGCCACTGCCGCCGGTACTGGCCGTCCAGGCGAGGTTAATCGTACTATCGGTCTGGGAGGGGGAGTTCAGGCCAGTCGGGACAGACGGAGCCGTTGGCGAACTAGCTAGGGTACTAAAGCTACTCGAGCTGGATTGGGCTGAAGTATTACCGCTAGCGTCGTAGGCACTGACGGTATAGCTGTAGGACGTACTGGCTGACAGGCTACCGTCAGTGTAGCTAGTGGTACTGCTGGTACCGACCTTGGTGCCGTTACGGTAGATGTTGTAACCCGAGACTGGGTTAGTCCCAGCACTACTGGCCGTCCAGGACAGGCTGATGGAACTACTGGTCTGGGAAGGGGAGGTCAGACCGGTGGGGACGGAGGGAGGGGTTGGAGTATTGGCTAGGGTACTAAAGCTACTAGCCGAAGATTGGGCGGAGGTATTACCAGAACTGTCATAGGCACTGACGGTATAGCTATACGAGGTATTAGCACTTAGACCACTGTCGGTGTAGCTAGTGTTACTGGTAGTACCGACCTTGGTGCCACTACGGTAGACATTGTAACCTGAGACAGGATTGGTGCCAGCTGAACTAGCGGTCCAGGACAGGCTGATTGAGCTGGTTGTTTGGGAGGGAGAAGTTAGGCCAGTGGGGACGGAGGGAGGGGTGGTAGTCGATGGTGTGCCGTCGTAAACATTGGCCTCTGCCCATTGCACCCAAGCCGTACGCATTACGCCCACACCGAGATTACTGTAACTCTCGGTGTCAGGGTGTAAATCATCGTTCCAGTAACTAACCCCGGCATTCCATAGATCAGGCCCGAGCATGGCACCCGGATTGCTAGCTACTAAGTTTCTAATGACCTGATTAATAATGGGGCCGTTACCGCTTCCAGTAACGCTTTCACTCGTGTAACCACCGTTACCGTTATCAATATTTACTGTGTTGGTGCCTGCTCGTAAGGCGGGTGAATCTGGAATAGTCGGGATAATAGGCACTTTGCCAGCGTTTAGAACAGCGGTAATTAGCGTTTGCATGTTATCTTGGAATGCCACAGCATTGGGATCATTAACGCCCGACCATGTATTGCCAGCGCCCGTATTACCGTCATTGGTGCCAAAAGCTAGAACCACAAACCTGCCTGGGAATATAGATAACCACGGCGTATTACCGCCATCACCACTACCAAGGATAGATTCTACCGCTGTTGCTGAAGTCCAACCTCCCTGACCACCACCTTCTTGGAGTGGGGTGTAAGTCGGGTCCCAGGCATTAATTTGATTCGCAAAAGTATCCTCACCCCCTACCGGTTTATTCGGCATGTCGAAGGCAGTAATGGAATCACCGTAGAACATCCAGCTATCTTGAGCGCCGGTACTAGCATTGTAGATATCCCATTTTATCTGAGCGTTGTTGTGGTAGGTTAGATCGTTATTTGAATAACCAGACGTAATATAGATGCGAATCCAGTTATCTCCAGACATATTTACGACATCAACCCGGTTGTTAACAGTATTGTTTGTAACTGTCGACTCTGTAACCCAACCAGAAGTTGGAGGCTGACCACCTCCAGGTGCAGGATTAACGTCAATTGTGTAATCGCCTGGCAGACCGTAACCTTGTTCGTTATTGATGCCCGAATCATAGTCATAATTTCCGATTTCAGTCCAGTAAGCATACACCTCCGTCCGCTCTGATGAGGGCACGCCAGAAAGATCATAAGCTAGCCACCCGGGGAAGCCACCGCTATTCCATGTGTGGGTATAGTCGGCATCATTGGCATAGCTCGGATCACTGCTTCCTGAATTACCATAAGCTGGTACTCCTCGGCTGATCAAAGGCATGGGAGTTATGCCCGACGTAGTGCTGGTTGTTGTGGTTTTAGAGGGAATTATTTGAGGATAAAAATGACCATAAATTACAACCAAAAAACCAAGCGACAATATTACAGCCAGACCGATACTTAACACCCAGCGTCGTTCTAAGTTTTTGACTATTCTTGTACGGAGAAGAGAACTGCTGTTATAACTCAGCTCAGAAGCTGGCCTGGGTCTTTTCGGAGATGCAACTGCATCTGATTTTGGTTTGGTATTTTTATTTCCAAAAGCCATTTATTTTACACATTAGATCTTTACATATTATATAACACATGTGATTCGGATCATAAGCATTTTAAATAGCGGTGAATTGAAAATAAGCCTAGCTACTTAGGCTCATCTATAAACATTCTTAGGACATTGGTGGACTGGTGAACTCTGCGGGAGTCGAACTCATAAGCCATATAACGATCAACTTATTTACCTTTACAACCACTAGCTGCTATATGAGGGATAATGATGTACTCTCCTCAAGGATTACCCATAAAAGCATGCTACGTGTCTGGGTATATGTCAGTAAACGCAATCTGTAGGTGTCGAATCCTCTTGACATAAGATTGATTTGAAGTGTACAATTATATTGTAATGTTTAAACGTACGATTAGGAGCAATGCATGGGAACCAGCACTTTATCGGCCTCAGAATTAAGAACTAACCTAGCTGAGGCTTTAGACGCGGTAAATGAAAATGAAATACTTATAGTTACTCGCCGAGGCAAAAAAGAGCGAGCCATCATAGACTTAGATAAGCTCGAAGACTTACTGGCAGCTAATGATCCCCAGTATTTAAAAACCATAAAAGAAGCAAGGGAAAGTAAAGAATACTTTAGCCACGAAGAGGTTTTTGGAGATATATAGTGGCTGACTATAAGTTGGTATATAAAAAACCAGCAGTTAAGTCTATAAACATACTGCCACCTCACATCAAGAAAAGAGTCAAAGCAAAACTTGAATGGTTTGTTATACAAGATAAACCCTTAGATTTCGCAGAACATTTAACTAAGCCAGCTGATGCCCAATATCGTTACAGGGTAGGTGTATATAGGATACTATTCGATGTAGAAGGTGATAGCATTGTTGTGCTGCTGATCCAACATAGAAGTGAAGTTTACAGAAGATAACAAAAATTGGTGAACCACTCAGCCGATAAATCTCATTTATTGTTTGAAGAACTAAGGCGTTGGAAGACAATTATTGATACTAGAAACCAATCTCTAGGTAGCGTTTGCGCTTAACGATTCCATCTCGGATGATTATCGCAAAATCTTTGATTGTCTCTTTTGGTAGGGCGTCCATATTAACCCAAACTAACTCAGAACATTTATTAGGCTCAGCATTTACAATATTTAAGTCCTCGGCCTTAACCATGAACTCGTAAGCAACATATTGATTGGGTTTGGTATTTCTTGCGGCCACACAAATAAAATCAAGGTCGTCATTTGTTAATTCAAGACCGAGTTCTTCTTTTAATTCGCGAATTGCGCCCTGTCTTGGCGTCTCGCCCTCCTCAACATGACCACCTGGTAGACATAGATGGCCGTCCATCCAGCCAGTACTTTGCCTACGGCTAAGTAATACTTTATTGTCTTTTATCAGGGCCACATTAACAGAAGGTAGGATATTAAAACTCATGGTTATATTTTATCAATCATAAGCATTTTGGTGACCCC
>CAZLLA010000028.1:4960-10318 GCA_964560315.1 uncultured Candidatus Saccharibacteria bacterium | reverse complement strand
ATTGATTGGCAGGCCGCAAAAGCCAGCTCGTTGCCGGCCCCGACAATGAAGTTCTCAAAGGTATAACGCTCGTTTAAGCCCTGTTGATAAGACGTAAAGGGCCCAGCTTTAGTAGTAACTTTAGCCGGTTCGGCGACCTGGTCGTTTAGAACTGCTAAAAACGGCTCCTCCGATTCATCAATTCGGGCCGACTCCTGGATCTTGAAAATCAAGACACTCGGCGTGGCCCCGTTTTTCTTGAGGGTCTCCCGTAGTAAGTCAGCGTATTTGCGCTCCAGCTGCTGCTTAATAAAGACGTTGGGGACACCAATAATTACCGTATTGCCGTCATGCCGAAGCAGGGTGGTCTTTTTGAACCAGGTCATGAAGTTGCCCCGGGACACCGAAAGTTCCACTTCTCCCAGCACGGCTTGCCATAGACTGTCCTGCGCCATAATTACTGTCCCTCACTTGCTTTGGTAAGTAGAACTATAGTCCAAAAGTCATGACTTTTCCACAGCCAGGTAAAAACTACGACGATGATTAGAAAAACTCTGAGTCCAGATAGATATTTGTCCACAGTTGTTTTGTTTATCTTGAAAGCTGTGGAAATAATTGGCATAAGAGTGGACAAGATGTCCTACTTAGTGGGCTAAACATTGTCGATTTGACGGCGGTCGGCTGAAATATACCGATCCAAGCAGGGGGCCAAAAACAAGCATTGACTATTTAGCAAGGATGTAATATATTCCTTACTATGATTACACGTAATATAACACTCACTAGTAAGAACCAAATAACCATCCCTGTTGACTATGCCAAAGCCCTCCGGTTAGGCCAGAACAGAGTGTTGCGTGCTGAATTACGTGGTGAAACAGTAGTCCTAACACCTCATCCGATTTTAAGTGAAGATATGCAAAGGTTTTGGGGTAAGCACCACGCGACGCGGTCTCACACTGACGTCGAAATCAAGCAGGCAGTCCGGACTATTGCGGCTAAAAAGGCCGCCAAACTTAAATGAAATACCTAGATACAAACGTCATTGTGAGAGCTATCACCGGTGACGATCAAACCCTTGCCACTAAAGCCCTAACCGAGATCCAAAGTGGTAAGCGTCATGAGTTTTGTATAGTTGATGCGGTGTTGGTGGAAGTTTGCTTTGTTTTAGAGTTTCACGACTATGCCATGAAAAGAGAGGATATCGTAGCGGCTCTGGAGGTATTGGTTAATACTCCTCAGGTTTTCGTATCCGGGCCAACCCGTCAGGCCCTCCAGCTTTATAAGCAGTACCCCAAACTTGACTATGTTGATTGCTTGTTATTTGTGTTGGGTGGGAAAACTGGTGTTATGACCTTTGATAATGACTCACAAACCAACCTTCTAAAATAAACAGCCAGAGGTATTGACAATATATTTAGACAAAGTGTATACTTTGTAATATGAAAACTGCAGTTCTAAATGTTAAAGTTGATGAACAAATTAAGAAACGGGCACAGACGGTGGCTAGTGGTTTTGGTATACCACTTAGCACCCTCGTCAATGCCTATCTGATAGATTTAGCAACCACCGGCCAGATCCATTTCTCGACAGTTGAACCAATGACCGAAAAAATGGAGAAGATTATTGAAAAAGCCGAATCAGAAATTGCTGCTGGCCAAACCAGTGGCCCTTTTGAAACTCTCGAAGGGCTGTTTAACCACTTAGATAATCTATAGATAATGGTCATCAAAACAACCAACAGTTTTGATAAGCAATACGCCAAGCTTACCAGGGAAGACCAACAGCGTTTTAAAAACAGGATCCAGCTTTTTCAAACTAACCCTTTTGATAGGCTGTTAAATAATCACGGTCTGAAGGGTAAATATTTGGGCTATCGCAGTATAGATGTCCGCGGAGACTTACGAGCTCTATACAAGGTTGAAGGTAACGTGATAATTATTTTTGCTTTTATTGGCAGCCATAGCCAACTTTATGGATAGCTAGAGAAGTAGGTCAGCATAACCAACGGTCACCCAGTTGGTTAATATAGATTCTGTTTGCTCAGGAGATTACTCAGGCGGAAAGAGTTCATGTACAATAAGATCTATGCCAAAACGCACCTATCAACCCAAAAAACGACAACGGTCCAAAGAGCACGGCTTCATTAAGCGGATGGCCACTAAGGCTGGCCGCACCGTACTACAGCGCCGCCGCCTTAAAGGGCGAGTCCGCCTGTCGCACTAAAACAGCGATTGACGGTCGGTGTGAGCGGAGGTTCTTAAGATGATTTCGAAGCAGCACCGTTTTCATGGTTATACCAGCCTAAGTTATGTTTACCGGCACGGTTCGACCGTCCGCAATCAACAGCTGGCGATTAAGTATGTCCGTAACGGCCGGCAAGCAAGCTACCGGGCGGCCGTCGTGGTGGGGCGTAAAGTTCAAAAGTCAGCGGTGGTTCGTAACCTGATTCGCCGCCGGCTGTACGAAATCATCCGCACCCACCAAGCCGGCATTGTCGAGCCCTATGACCTCGTTCTGACGGTTTTTAGCGAGCAAGTAGCTGAATTACCAGCCGCCAAATTATCTGGCCAGGTAGTCGGCCTATTAAATGAAGCGGGTATTCTGAAAACTAGACCTGAGCCCCAGCGTGTTATAGTGAAAAAGCAATCAAACAGCGTGAAGTAGCTTTATGGGATCATTTTTTACCACATTTATCGAACAACCGATTTTCAACCTCCTAGTGTTGATTTATGCCATTATTCCGGGCCACAACTTCGGCCTGGCAATTATTATCTTCACCGTCCTGATTCGTTTACTACTCTGGCCGCTGGTTAAAAAGCAGCTGCACCAAGCTAAGGCGATGCGCAAGCTCCAACCGGAATTAAAGCGCATCAAACAAGAGGCCAAGGGCGATAAGCAAAAAGAATCGGCCATGGTAATGGCTCTTTATAAGGAACACGGCGTCAGCCCATTCGGTTCGATCGGGATTCTAATTCTGCAGCTGCCGATTCTAATTGCCCTGTACAGTGGTCTGCGCCGGGTAATTGGTAACCCGCACCAGATCATTAGTTTTGCCTATCCGGTGCTGCAGCATTTGCCCTGGATGCACCATCTAGCTGGCAATATTCACAGTTTTGACGCCACTTTGTTTGGTATCGTTGACTTAAGTAAAGACGCTGTCAGCAACGCCGGCATTTACTGGCCGGCTATGGTGCTTTGTTTGGGTAGTGCCGTAGTCCAGTATTACCAGAGTAAGCAGCTGCTAGTGACTGGCAAAAACACCCGTAAACTACGTGATATTTTAAAGTCAGCCAGCAGCGGCCAACAGGCCGACCAATCGGAGATTACGGCAGCCGTTAACAACACCACCAAGTACTTTATTCCAGTAATGGTTTTTATTGTCACCATTCGCTTGGCCTCGGCCCTGAGCCTGTACTGGTTTGTCGGTGGCCTAGTGGCCTTCATCCAACAGTCGTTTGTGCTGCGCGAAGATGAAACCGAACTGGAGACACTGGCTGACGGCACTGTTCCTAAAGATTTGGCTAAAATTCCCGAAGCCGAGCTAGTCGACAGCGGCTCACCGACAGCGATTGATTCTCCCCAAAACAAAAAACAGTCTCGTAAAAAACGGAGGCGAAGATGAGTAAGAAAGATCAACCACCAACCGACGACCCGGCGGTCGTTATTAATAACCCCGTACCAGACGCCGGCACCGGGCAAGATCTGGAAGCGGCTATCCTGTACGGTAAAAAATACCTGGAGGATATCTTGTCGTTTCTGGGGCTTAATACTGAGGTTCATGCCACTCACGAAGACGACGTCATCCAACTGAATGTGCCATCCACCCAAATGAACGGCTTCTTGATTGGCCAGCGTGGTGACAATATGCGGGCGATGCAGTTTTTGGTTAGCAGTGCTTTGAAATGCCAGAACTATGCTTATAATCGCGTTAACCTGGACGTAGCTGGGTATAAACAGCAACGGGCCGACCGACTGGCTGAAACGGCTGAAGAGTGGATCAAACAAGTCAGAACTAGTGGCCAACCAATGGAACTACGACCAATGAATGCCGCCGATCGCCGAGTCGTTCATAAAGTGGCCGCTGAAGCTGGCCTGCTATCAGATTCAATTGGCGAGGGACTAGATCGTCGAGTCGTACTTAAACCGTCGACCGACTAACCAATTGAGCTCGATTCTGGCTTTGATTCACTAGTGACTTATCAAAAGTCCAAACTGGCAGAGTTTTGTTCTGGGCAGCATAGTGTAGGGCGTAACAATCGACAAACGACAGGGCAGGGTGGTGGACGTAGTCCATTAGTAGGTTATGGAACAAGTTATGGCTGCAGCTAAAGAGTGAATCATCGAGTATTTTAGTTATATTCTCTGAGACAATCAGTCGGGGTAGTTTATAAACTTTTTCGAGGGCGAAGGCTAGCTCAACCAGAATAACATCCGGAACTTGAAGGTGGTTGGAGCTTGCGAAAAAATCCTCAATTAGTTTTGTGCGTAAACTGTCGCGATCAAGTAACCAATCTAGTAATACATTGGTGTCGACCATGTTTAATCGCCGTACTTCTCGGTTACAAATTCAGTAAAGCCGTCACCGCTTTTATATTCTCTTGTGGGGGTTGTCTTAAGAGCGGCTCGGTTGATAGCCCGAATCTCTTCGATTGTATGAGCTCGCTGGAGTTCGAATTTACCGGAATTTCTGTCTTGGATAAAAGAAACACGCATGCCTGGTTTTAGGCCGAGACTCTTACGCACTGCCGCCGGGATTGTAGTGGTCCCCTTACTGGTGATTATTGTTTGGTAGGTCATGATAATATTTTAGACAATGTAATACCTGATGTCAAATGTAATACTAACTACATTAAGTATGATAGTCGGGCTACCTGTTTGGCCACGATTGATAACTACTGAGTCGCCAGACCATAAGATATACTACTGCCGAAGGCTATTATTCGCCGCTAGTTTTGGTGTTAATTTTTCGGCCACAAGGTACTGCCCAACATCGGTCGAACTCACTACATTTCGGCCAAACAAGGTGTTAGGATATTTCCAAGAAATGTTTCAAAGCTTGTTTGACGGTCACTAGTTTTGACTCGCTGATTGTGCCTAAAACCATCCTTATCGTGCTTCTATCTAAAGTGGCAATCTTGTCTGGCCGGATAAAGCTGTCGGTAACGATTGCCCCCTGGGTAAAATCGGATCGGAGTAACGAAATAGCTCGACTGCTTTGATACGCCTGACTAGTAATCTGGCATAACACAACATCATTAAATTCGGCCACGCCAATTATCAGGCAGGGCCTTAGTTTGTTGGTTGTTAAGTCGGAAAAGGGGAAATTAGCTAAAACTACTTGACCGATTGATAAATTTTCCATGCTTCGTCTTCCTCTGG
>CAZLLA010000028.1:0-4860 GCA_964560315.1 uncultured Candidatus Saccharibacteria bacterium | reverse complement strand
TTAGCTAAAACTACTTGACCGATTGATAAATTTTCCATGCTTCGTCTTCCTCTGGGCGCAACCAGTCCTTAGCAAATGATGCCTCTGAGGCTACAGCAAACTCAGGACTGTTTTGGATATTTTTTCTGGGTGTAATTTTAATCTCACCTCTCTTAACTTTTATCTCGATATCTTTTTGAATGCCGCTGAGTATTAAGACCTCTTTTGGAAGGCGCACGCCTTTTGAGTTACCAATTTGTATAATTGTGGACTGCATAGTAATTACAATTGTATGCACATAATAGTAAGTTGTCAAATAGTTTTTCTAAAAGCAGAGCGTTATTATCATCTAACTACTGGACATTAGCCTGTAATTGATTAATAATATTCTTTAAGCCAAATCAAAAACAAAAACGGTACTATTTAAGATCATGCAACCCTATACTAGGTATAGACAATCACACTACGGCCGGCTCCCGAAGCGTTCTGCCAAGACCGGCAGTACTCATTTGGGGGTACTCTTGGTAATTGCTGCCGTCATCGGCTCAGTCTGGTTTTTTACCTTCATGAATCTGCGGGCCCACGCCGCCGTGCCGGAAATTAAATCAGGCGTCTCGGGCCTCTGTCTCGATGATTATAAGGGCCTAGAAACTGCTTCAGCCAAGGTTGATGCCTGGGGCTGTGATGAAACCACCGCTCAAGCTTGGCGAGCAACCGATACACAACTAATCCACAACGACAATTATTGCCTGGCAGTTTTAAATGACGCGACAGCGACCGGTAGCCGAGTGGCGCTTAACCCCTGTAGCAGCGATCCCGGGCAAGTCTGGTTGAGCGATAACGGCGGTTATAAGAACCCCAATAGCGGCTTATGCCTCAGTGTGCCCAACAACCAATCAGGTGTCTCACTGACCATCACGAACTGTCATGTCCTATCCGAGTCAGGCCAACACTGGTCGCCGGTGACCGATAAGGGCAGTAGCTACACTACATCGTGTAATAGCGGTAACGAAGGCCAACGAGTGGCCTGTGAGGCCGTAAAACAATGGACTGTCTGGCAAACCGGCTCACCTAACCACAACACACTACTCAACAATTACTCGGATGGCAATGGCTACGAAGAATGGTGTGCCGATTTTGTGAGCTATGTTTATCAGACAGCTGGTTATCCATTTAGCCAAGGTGAGCGTAGCAGTTGGGATGAATACAACGCCAACAATATTCAGTATCAGGGGTTCACTTATCACAATGCGGCCGGCTATGAGCCGCAGCCTGGCGATGTGGCTTACTTTGATTATGCCGGTGGTCACGTCGAGATAGTGATTAGCGGCGGCCCGACGCCAACTTTTGTCTACGGTGACTCAGGCACCATTGATCCGACAACCGGCAACGGCCAAATGGAAGCCAATACCATTCAAAGCGATGGTTCATTCGGGCAGGTTGTCTATTATCTATCACCCAATTGAGGCTAGCTGGAGCGTCTTAATAGCACACCGATTTAAGCTTAACCCCAACTGGTTAGCCTTTTTTGTGAGGGCATTCTTAGTCTTTGGGTCTATGCCGCGAATAGTAAGCCGGAGAGTTGGATCATTCATGAGGCATGCATTATATAGTGTTCATTGTAGGCATGTTAATAGATGCCTTAGTGAGCTGGTTTGAAATTACTTCGTTGCGGCAGACTTATGTAAAATAGAGGAAGCCAGTGTTTGATAGGGCATTCCTTCCTCTACGGCTTTAGCTTTTAGCCTATATAGATCTCTTTCTGAAAGCCGTATGTTTATATTCCTGGTCTTATTGAGAGTATTCCTAGCTATCTGACGTAGCTCTTTTTTGCGCCTCTCGAAATCTGGCGCACTCTTTAGTGTGCCGCTTTCTAGGGCATTCTCAATAGCTTCGAGCTCTTCTCTCTCTTCGCTATCTAATTCATAATACTTCATGGTTTACTCCTTTTACCTAAATACTTTTTTGTCATCTTTCTGCTTGGACAAATAGTTTTTAAAAATATCTTTGTGTCGTCTTCTACATAAGGCACTACGTATGCGTATTCATCAAATTCGACTACAAAAACCTTCTGCTTGGGATAACGTGATTTTAGTGGATGATCTATATCAGCCAGGGTTTTACCCTCTTCAATAACGGTTTAATATCTTCAAAACTTATACTTCGCAGTGCTTTAAGGTCAGTATTCTTAATTTCACTCCAGTCAAAATATTTCACTACTTTAATTAATGACATTAAATACTATATGTCAATTTAGATAGTGATAAATCATGGCCCAAAAAGTGTGGGGCTATTTTGCTAAAAGTAATGAAAGTGCCCTTCAATATTTATGATATCACTCAGTTTCGGCTGACGGCTTGACGGTTAATTTATCTTTGGCATGGATCGAAAGAGTAATGACCAGTAAGACTAGCAAGAAAGCTAGGTAAACCGAGCGGTCAATGACGTTAGCCACCACAATCATGCCGCTGGTAACGTGGTTAAGCCGCTCACTCAAGATCAAAAACGATTCCCTGATACCAATTGCCCCAGGTGTTAAAGCCACAAACAGAGCTAAGTTGGCGGTGCCGGTATAGGTAATGATCTGGCTGAGATTGACGTGGACGTGGCCGCTGTTGTGCAGCTCAACGCCGTAAATAATGGTTTGGACGATAACTTGCAAAGCGGTCACGACCATTAGATAAACCAGACCCTTGGGGGTGACACTGAGCTCCTGGGCTTTAAATTTCTTGCGCCGGACGTAGAGTTTGATCAGGCCGACGGCCGTACCGACCATCACGATCCCCAGCAGGGCAGTTAACCACCAGGCTTGAGAGCCCAGAGAGATGAAAAAGACGCTGATAATGCCGTAGATTAAAAAATACAGCAAAGTTACCGCAGCGTAGTTGCGGACTTTCAGGTTATGGCGGGTTTTTAAGTA
Organism: uncultured Candidatus Saccharibacteria bacterium; assembly: GCA_964560315.1. Taxonomy (GTDB): domain Bacteria; phylum Patescibacteriota; class Saccharimonadia; order Saccharimonadales; family UBA4665; genus CAVPPA01. The sequence continues at coordinate 1,961 of CAZLLA010000028.1, read as the reverse complement.
ATAACCTCTAAAAATCGGGCCGTTTTGACCGATGATGAAGAAGTTGTTGATAATCAAGGTATAAGCGTTGAGTAAGATGTTTTCTTGTTTGTTCAGCTTAATTCGGCACAGTTTTAGGGTGGCGTCTAAAATCAGCATCAGAACGCCGAACAGGACAACGTAGAGCAAAAAGACCGCTACGATGACCCACGGTGAAATATGCCCCAGCTGGGTTAGCAAAGAACGGTGCTTCACGAGATAGTAAACAGCGCCGATAACCGTCAAGGCCAAAATAATAAAAGTCGCTAAGCGGCGGATCAGCTGCTTTTTGGTCATGAGCTTAACTTTATATGGTCAGTTGCTTTTAGTCTATAATTTGTAAGCGAGCGATTTAAGCTTATCTACAGTAACTAGGGATTATGATTGGATGATGGCGAGGACAGCAGCCAGCAAGATTAAAGCGCTACTTGGCAGCCGCCGGTTTTATCTTTTTATTTTGGGGTTTTTTGTGTTTGAGTCAGTTTGGGTAGCGCTTTCAGCGGTTTACCCCCAGGCTTTTGACGAAAACTTCCACTTTGGCCTGATCAAAGTCTACTCGCACTACTGGCTGCCGTTCCTGGCCCATCAACCGGCTGGTGCCAACGCTTTCGGGGCAGTGGCCCGTGATCCGTCGTATTTGTACCACTACTTAATGAGCTTTCCCTACCGACTGATAGCCGTCTTCACCCATAGCCAAACCGCCCAGGTCATTAGCTTAAGACTAGTTAACGTTGGTTTCTTTACGGCTGGGCTGGCGCTATTTTGCCGCATTTTAAGACGGATTGGTTTATCGGGCGCTCTGACTAATACCATCCTGCTGATTTTTGTTTTGATCCCGATCATCCCTCAGTTAGCTGCTCAAGTGACTTATGATGATCTGCTGTTTCCGTTAGTGGCCGTGGCTTGTCTGCTGACCTTCCGGGTGACCGACCAGCTTAGGCAAAAACAGGTTAAGGCCCGTGATATCCTGATTCTGGCGACGGTCTGTTTGCTGGCTAGTCTAGTCAAGGACGCTTTTCTGCCGATTTTTATCGGTATAGTTTTATATCTGGCGGTTATTGCCTGGCACAGCTTTAGGGGTCAGCTAAAAAACTTTTGGTCAAGCTTCGCCAGGAGTTTTTCCGATCTGAGTCGATTGGCCAAAGTCGGCTTAGTGGTCTTGATGGTAATTAGTGCCGGCATGTTCATCCAGCGCGACGGGTTGAATATCATTCAGTACCACACGGTTGACCCGCGTTGCGACGCTGTTTTAACAACCCAGCAATGCCGGGCCTATAGTGTCTGGCAGCATGACTACAACGAACACCAAAATGTGGTAGCCAGCCCGAGCCTAATTTCCAGTGGCCCAGTGGCCTGGGTGGGCGAGTGGTTATATTGGATGTGGTACCGCCTGTTCTTTGCCATTACCGGCTCCTACGTCAACTATCCGCCGCTGCCTTTGCCGGCGGCTGGGGCGGTGCTGATAGCCATAGCAGGCGGTGTAGCGCTGGTTAAAGGCCGCCGTCGGCTGTTTCATAACAATCCCTACGTCGCCTTCTTGATACTGATTAGCGGTCTATACATTCTAGCTTTGATGGCCGAGGGTTACTCAACCTACCAATATACCGGTATTTTGGAGTTTATGAACGGCCGCTATCTGGTACCGGTGCTGATACTGCTCGGCGCCTTGGCTGCCCAGGCCATCAGTCTGGTTTTACGCAAACGAGAAGGTTATAAAGCTCTGGCCGCGGTGCTGGCGATCGCCCTATTTATTGAAGGCGGCGGCTTCTTAACTTTTATTGCTCGCAGTGATAGTAGCTGGGATTGGCCTAACAGTGTAGTCGTTGAAGTTAATAATGCCGCCCGGCACGTCACCGATCACACCGTGGTTAACGAAGGCAAGACTTTTTCAACGCACCTTTGGTTTTTTGACTGATAAGTTATAACGCTGTCGGCGCTGTTCT
>CAZLLA010000027.1:0-12897 GCA_964560315.1 uncultured Candidatus Saccharibacteria bacterium | reverse complement strand
GCCCGAAGGGATTCGAACCCCCGGCCTTCGGTACCGGAAACCGACGCTCTATCCAGCTGAGCTACGGGCGCAAAACAATCTGTTCACATCGTACCAGAAGACCAGCCTCAATCAAACTATTAACCTATGTTCACTATCATCAGTAGTCGCCAACAGCTTCTTGATAAGGCGACGGAGTTCTTAAATCCAGTTCGAAAGAAATGGTACCCGTGGAGGGATTCGAACCCCCGTCAACAGTTCCGAAGACTGTCGTGATATCCACTTCACTACACGGGCACAGCAGAGTAATTATTGATTTAATATGCCAAAAAAGCAATTGGATTAAATAGAGAGGTCAGTATCGGTTAAATCTCACGTATGACTGTATAATCTTATCTATAAGTCAGGGAGTCAATGGATTGTCCAAGATTCGAACAATAGAAGATGCTGAAAAAGCCCTCTTCCCATACATTCCATTAGTAGCACAGTTAACCGGAAAAGACACAACCCTGGAACGCGTCAAGCCGTTAGCTAGCTTGGCTGGTCATCCAGAAAATCAACTCAAAGTTATTCATATTGCCGGCACGAGCGGCAAAACATCCACGGCCTATTATATTGCTGCATTACTCAGAGCGGCTGGCAAAAATATTGGTTTGACTGTTTCACCACACATCGATTCCATTACTGAACGGGTACAGATCAACGGCCATCCCTTACCTGACAAACAATTCTGCAGCGAGTTAGAGCAATTTCTTAAGATTGTTAAATCCGCTCCACAGGCACCATCATTTTTTGAATTGCTCTATGTTTTTTCGCTTTGGGTATTTGCCAGAGCCAAGGTTGATTATGCAGTTGTCGAAACTGGCATGGGTGGTTTATTCGATGCCACCAATATTGTCACTAGATTAGACAAAGTTTGTGTCATAACCGATATCGGCCTCGATCATATGCATATTTTAGGTGATACCGTCGAACTCATTGCCAAACAGAAGATCGGGATTGTTCATAGCCATAACCCGGTATTTATGTATAACCAATCCGAGAACATAATGGCTGTTATCAAGGCTTGGACAGACCAGCACCAAGCCCCACTGACCTTAACCGACGAGTCTATAGAACGTCAATATTATGGCCGAGATATGTCTGGGATGCCAAACTACCAACAACGCAATTGGCTATTAGCTTATCGAACCTATCGATTTTTGGAGGAGCGTGATCAACTTCCCGAGTTAAGCCCCAAAGACTTAGAAGATAGTCAAGGTTTGCAAGTGCCAGTTCGGATGGAACGACTCGTGATGGGCTCCAAAACAATTGTCATGGACGGGGCACACAACACCCAAAAAATGGAAGCGTTTGTCCAAAGCTTTCGTAAACTTTATCCAGATGTTCGGCCGGCTATTTTAATTTCTTTAAAACAGGGCAAAGATTTTCAGGGTGTAGTACCTATTCTGGCAGCGCTCGCTAGCCGAATCATTGTCACGACGTTTAAAACAACTCAAGACTTGCCAGTTAAATCGATGGAACCATCAAAACTGGCTGATGCGTTCAAGGCGGTTTCTAAGGTAACAGTGCAAGTAATTGCTGATCAGCAGACGGCTCTCGACGCTCTGTTGGCTGGTGATGAAGAAATCTGCGTAATCACCGGCTCATTTTATCTGCTTAGCCAGTTACGCCGCAGTAAATTACTAGTATGATACGAATAATTGCTGCCGTTGACATCAAACGTGGCTTGGCCAAACAGGGTCAAATACCATGGGACCTACCATCTGATCGCCGCTATTTTGCTATGCAAACGAAACGTTTTGGAGGTCGAGTATTAATGGGACGAAAGACCTTTGAAACGATCGGCCACTCGTTGCCGAGTCGACAAAACTTTGTGCTTAGTCATCGCCCACCCCCTAAACCAGGTGTTGAATTGGTTAGTGATTTTGGGCAGTTTATCTCGCAGCAGACAAGCGATCTATGGGTTATCGGTGGCGCTTCGGTTTACACTCTGGCACTACCTTGGGCTAGCGAATTATATCTGACGCAGTTGGCCGCTGACTTCAACTGCGATTTATTTTTCCCAGACTTTAATGACTTATTCGCGCTACACCATACCAGTCAACCATTGATTGAAAATGGCGTAACGTTTAACTACAACGTATATGGCAGGTTACCAAAACGGTGATCTGGGGCACTTCATCTATTCGTTAGATCAAGCTACAATAAGCACAAGCGTAAAACACTATATGACATTTGAAGAGTACATGAGGGTGGCCAATTATTTGTCGGCTGCGCAAATCTTTTTGCAAGATAACTTTTTGCTGGAGCAAGATCTAACTTTTGATGATATCAAGCCGCGGTTACTCGGTCACTGGGGTAGTGACCCCGGTGTTAATCTTGCCTACGCTCACTTAAGTAAACTCGCCAAGAAGTTTGGCCAAGAAATGATGTTCGTCTTGGGACCTGGTCACGCTTTCCCAGCTCTCCAAGCTAACTTATTCTTGGAAGGCACCTTGGGTAAGTTTTATCCGGAAGCAACCCATACTTACGAAGGTATTAGCTATATTTGCCGTAATTTCAGTTGGCCCTACGGTTTCCCGAGTCACAGTAATCCAGGAACGCCCGGGGTAATTTTGGAGGGCGGTGAACTGGGCTATTCGTTAGCCACCAGCTACGGCGCAGCGCTCGATAATCGCAACTTGGTGGTGGCTTGTTTAGTTGGCGACGGCGAAGCCGAGACAGGCCCCGCGGCCACCGCCTGGCATTTAAACAAGCTAGTTAATCCCAGAACTAACGGTACGGTATTGCCAATCTTGCATCTTAATGGTTACAAAATCTCAGCGCCAACTGTTTTTGGTCGAATGAGCGATGACGAGCTAAAAGCACTTTTCAAGGGCTATGGCTATGAACCACGGATTGTTAGTGGTGACAACCTGCACGAGCAGATGGAAGAAACGCTTGAGTGGGCGCACCAACTTATCTGGGATATTAAAGAGGCGCCCGAGACGAGAGTCAGCCCGAGTTTACCGATGATTGTTATGCGGACACTAAAGGGCTGGACTGGCATCAAAGAACTAAACGGTAACAAGATTGAAGGTAATTGTTTGTCGCACCAAGTGGTACTAACGGAAGCTAAAACTGATCCAGAACAACTTAAAATGCTTAGCGACTGGCTGCGCTCCTATCGTTTTAATGAATTGTTTAGTCGCAGCAACGGTTTCGGTGATGTCTTAAATGATATTTTCCCCGAGCCAGCTTCACGGCTTGGTATGACACCCCATGCGCGTGGCGGGGATCCGGTTTATAAGCCGCTGATACTGCCGTCGGCCGAACAATTTTCGGAAGACGCTACAGTGCCTGGTACTATCGGCTCCAGTAGTATGCGACGAGCCGGCTTATACCTACAAGAAGTTTTCAAACTGAACGAAGAGACTAAAAACTTTCGGATGATGTCGCCTGACGAAACCTACTCCAATAAACTAGATGCCATTTTCGGAGCAACCGCTCGGGCCTGGGTTTGGCCGAACGAACCCTGGGATAAGGACATGCAGCCAGACGGCCGGGTCATGGAAATGCTCAGCGAGCATAACCTGCAAGGCTTAGCCCAGGGCTATATCTTAACTGGTCGACATGCTGTTTTTGCCAGCTATGAAGCTTTTCTACAGGTTATTGCCAGCATGATGGATCAGTACGCCAAATTCTTGAAAGTAGCCCGTGAGACCAAATGGCGCGGTCCTATACCATCACTGAATTACATTCTTACCAGTTCTGGTTGGCGACAAGACCACAACGGCTTTAGCCACCAAAATCCAGGTTTTGTTGATGAAGCCTTGCGTCGTCAAGGTGATTTTGTGGATGCCTATTTCCCGCCGGATGGCAATACCACCCTAGCGGTTCTCAAAGAGTGCCTATCATCGACTAAGCAAATCAATGTCATTGTGGCCGGCAAGACTCTGGAGGCCCGTTGGTTGACACCAGAACTGGCCCAGAAGCAGCTCGAGACGGGCATTATGACTTGGGACTTTGCTAGCGATCCGGATCCGGATATCGTTCTAGCCGGTATTGGCGATTATCCCACTAAAGAAGTTATGGCGGCGATTGATCTGGCTAAACAAGAGTGGCCCAGCCTGCGGATACGCTGCCTCAATGTCACGGTCCTATCTAGTTGCGGCCTAGGTCGCAACGGCACCTGCTTAACCCATGCCGATTTCGAGGAATACTTTACCGCCGACAAACCAGTTATATGCAACTTCCATGGCTACCCAGAAACTATCAAAGCTATTATCTTTGATTACTCATATCACCCGGATCGTTTTACGATCAGAGGCTATGTAGAGAGCGGCTCGACGACCACGCCTTTTGATATGCACGTTCGCAACCAGACTAGTCGCTATCACTTAGTAATCGAGATTTTCAACCGCATGAAACAAGTTCGACGAGTACCGGAAGAAGACGCTGAACGCATCATGACCAAATACGAGGATAAAATAATCGCTAATACCGACTATATCAAGATTCATGGCTTGGATATGCCGGAGATTGATGCATGGCAATGGCCACATTCATCTTAGTCGCCAATCCGGGTAGCGCCAGCCGCAAATATGCGTTGTATGATGGTGAGCAAGCCAAAGCTCATCTCCATTTTGAATATGAAGAGGGACGGGTAGTTTGTACCATTGAAGTTGACGATAATCAAGAAAAAATTGTTACCGACCTTCCAAATGTGACGACAGCTATCGAGCGAGTTATGCCACTGCTCGAAGAACGAAATATTTTACCAAAAGACGGGGTTATCAAACATATCGGCGTTCGCATTGTGGCACCGACAGGCTTCTTTCTGCATGATCATATTATTGACGATGACACATTGTCTCAATTAGAAAAGATTCGGGCGATGGCTCCGCTCCACATTGAAGCCGTGCTCGAAGAACTTCGGTTGTTAAGGACGAGTTTCCCAGATACCACCGTCGTTGGCATATCGGACAGCGCTTTTCATAATACTAAGCCGGACTACGCTTGGAACTACGGTCTACCGCTCAAGGACGCCGACCGGCTAGACATCAAACGTTTTGGCTATCACGGTTTGTCGGTGGCTGCAGCCGTAAGAAGTCTCAAAGAAATTAGTAAACTACCGCCCAAACTAATTGTTTGTCATCTAGGCAGCGGCGCAAGCGTCACAGCTGTTGGACACGGTAAAAGCCGAGATACCACAATGGGGTATTCGCCACTTGAGGGTGTTGTAATGGCTACCCGTGTAGGCAATATTGACCCCACGGCTCTATTGGTTCTCAAAAGTTCAATGGGTTTTGATGATTTGCAACTTGAGCACTATTTGAATGAACAAAGCGGACTGCTTGGCATTAGCGGTACTTCATCGGATATCCGCGAGTTATTAAAACGCGAAGCCGAAGGGGATCATTTAGCTGAATTGGCGCTAAAAACCTATATTTTCAATATTCAAAAAGCAATTGGCCAAATGGCGGCTGTCCTGGATGGAGCGGACATGTTGGTGTTCACCGGTACGGTTGGTGAACGCTCGGCCCCGATTCGAGAACGGGTCATGAAAACACTGCATTATCTCGATTTCATACTAGATGATGAAACTAACCAAAAGTGTTTCAACCCCCGCCAGCCGCAATGTGTTAGTCGTCTGGCTCATTCAAGACCAATCTTCGTCGTACCGGCCGACGAAGCCACCGAAATCGCTCGACGATCGCTGGCCGTCTAGCAGTTTGATATTGATCTGCCATGATTCAGCTATCTACTATCGGGCGAGCTGGTGTTATGATAGACATGATATAAATCCACCATGCAACAACCCTGTCAGCGCTCATGGCATAAAGGGAATGTGGTTTTCACCTAAGAGTAACTAGCAATTAAGGTCGATAATGCTGGTTTTTTACATAAAGTAAACAAGGGTGACATGTATGTCCGAAAAAATGGATGATAAGACAGCCATGGAGTGGTATGAACAGCACCATAGTGAACACATGAAGAACTGGCGGGCATGGGGTTCATGGTTTAGCTGGGGCTCTCCGATTGGGCTAGGTCTATTCTATGCGTTGGTGATCATATCAACCGGCGTGTTTATATGGTTAATACGCCTTAAATAGATTAACCGTCTACCCAACTAAAAATACCGTCTGAAAAGGCGGTTTTTTAGTTGTTCAATCATATTTAGAGCTGCATGGCGATGATCATAAAACCCTAGTCGACCGTGATTTTGCTATAGTTAAAAGGGTATGGAGGATATTTTGATGGATCTGAAAATTGATAGTACGATAACGCTCAACAATAAAACTAAAATGCCTCGGCTTGGCTTCGGGGTTTATGAAATTCCTGATGGTTCGGCGACTGTTGAGGCGGTTAACTGGGCTCTAGAAGCTGGCTATCGGCACATTGATACGGCTAAGTTTTACAAAAATGAAGCGTCGGTTGGCAAGGCCGTCCGGGAAAGCGGTATTTCTAGAGAAAAAATTTGGGTAACGACCAAACTTTTCCCGACAGACTTTTTCCATGTCGAGCAAGCTTTTGAGGCTAGCTTGAATAAACTTGGTCTTGACTACGTCGACCTTTATTTGGTGCATTTCCCAATACCGGGAACAACCAGAAAAGTTTGGGCGAAGATGGAAGCCATTTATAAGACTGGCAAGGCACGGGCCATAGGCGTTAGTAACTATAATTCACATCAATTGCTAGACACTTTAAGCATTGCTACGATACCGCCCAGTGTCAATCAAAAACGTTGTTCTGCCTTCGGCTATGACAAGAAGGCATATGAATTATGCCAAAGGGAAAATATCATTTTCGAAGCTTACAGCCCTTTGACTAGGGGAAAGCGACTAAGTGATGTGGCAGTAGCTAAAATTGCAGAACACTATGATAAATCAAACGCCCAAATCTTATTACGCTGGGCATTGCAAATGAACATGGTCATTATCCCTAAATCTCAGCATCAAAATCGTATTGTTGAAAATGCCGATATTTTTGATTTCGAAATCAGTAAGTTAGATATGCAGTTTTTAGAAGGGTTATCTGTCTAGGATAGTCAACCTCAAACAAATTTTAGGATGTTAAACTAGAGTTATGTTCCCATTCACCAAGGTCGTTATCACGTGTTGGCTTATTTTTTGGCTTTATTGGTTTATCGCAGCATCGAAGTCTAAGAGGAATGCAGTACCATCAAATATAAATCGATTCTTCGGCGTACGCATTGGTCTTATTGTGCTGGCTATCGTGCTATTTCGTTTTCTTAATGTTCAGAATTATTCGTTCCAGAACCACATAATTAGCCACAATGTGTTGGTGTCAATCTCAGGGTTAATTGTTTTCTTATTGGGGCTCGCTCTAGCTATATGGGCCCGTTTATATTTGGGCAGAAATTGGGGGGTACCTATGACACAAAAGCAAGACCCTGAATTAGTCACATCCGGACCGTATCGTTACATACGCCACCCCATTTACGCAGGCATCTTACTAGCTGTATTGGGCTCTGCTATAGCTAGTAGCATTTTCTGGCTCACAATACTTGTCATTAGCGGGACTTACTTTATTTATAGTGCGGTTGTGGAAGAAAAAATTATGATGGAGCAATTTCCCAAAGACTACCTAGCTTATAAGCATAAGACCAAAATGCTGATCCCCTTTGTGATTTAAGTAGTTTTAGCGATGCTTATTTTTATGGAGGTCACTGCATCTGTTTTTGTAACGGAGTTTGTATGGAGGGCCGTGTGGGGCTCGAACCCACGACATGAGGCTTAAGAGGCCCCTGCTCTACCAGCTGAGCTAACGGCCCATATTACGGGCATAATTCATTAAGGGTTGCCATCGTTGTTCGACTGGATCAACATTAATGTTCTGATGTTTCAACATTGCTGCAATCCAACCAAAAACTCTATACCTTAAATCCGTACCTTTCAAGATCCTAATCTTAATTGTGCCATAGTATAGGGTATTTTTCTTATAGTTTTTGTTTTTTGGTTTAACAAATGTTTTGCCAAAATTTCGTATCGGGATACCAGTTACGTCTGACCAGAAGCCCTTAATTTGTTGCTCATTTTGCCCTTGATATATATTAAGATGTGATTTAATCTCCGTAGGTTTAATCTCAAAAATCAAATTAAGCCAGCGAACCATAAATAAAATCATATATGGATCTGAGTTTGTAAAACCAAAATATTCAGTTTTCGATCCCTCGGCCCAATATAACATTGCTCCTAAAAGCTTGAAGGTCTCATTAGTCAACTCCCTGCTTAATTCTTTACTTGCGTTTTGTAAAATGAGGTCAACCTGTCTTTTCCTCCTTTCTCTACTGCTTTGTGGTCCTTTTGATAACATCTCGATTTGCTTGGTGTAAAGGTGTTGGCGCTTAGCCTCTGATAATTTAATATCCCGACATAGCAGAGAAGCAGTACTTTTGGCTATAGATAATGATTGTGCAATTTTCCCATAACTTTTACCCTGTAAGCGTAACTTCCTAGCTTGCATTTTTGTAGCATAAGATAATTTTGTCATACAACCATCATTATACTATATTCAGCAGGCGAACTAATAGAAAATTCTTCGTTTCTCTGATAGAATACGTTCCGTGAAATTACTAAATGGCCGTGAATTAGCAGGTTACATTAAAGAGCGACAAGCTCGGGAAGTTCGTGCTCTTCGTCAGGGTTGGGGTGCTGCCCCTAAACTAGCTATTATTCAGGTAAAAGACGACCCAGTCATAAATACTTATGTTCGGCTAAAGAAACAATACGGCGCCGATATTCTGGTTGACGTCGATATTCATCGGGTTGATCAAGCAGCTGCTCCAGAACTTATCGAACAACTCAATGACGATAGCAGCGTCCATGGCATAATCGTTCAATTGCCGCTAGAAGATATAACGCAAACCGACGAGATTGTTAATCTGGTGGCAGCAAAAAAGGATGTTGATGCGCTTGGGGTCCAGGCTAAATTTGAGCCGGCCACGCCGATGGCTATCTTATGGCTGTTGTCAGGTTACAATATTGAACTGGCAGGCAAGAAAGTATTGCTCATCGGGCGAGGCAAGCTAGTCGGCGCGCCTCTCGACAAGATTCTTAGATCATCCGGTGTTGATGTTGAAACGGTTGGACGCGAAGCTGAAGATTTATCAGTTCACACTAAGGCGGCCGACGTCATAATCACGGCCACTGGTAGCCCGGCCATTTTATACTCGGAAATGATTAAGCAGAATGCTGTGGTCGTTGATGCTGGCGTAGCCAGTGAGTCGGGTAAGACGGTCGGTGATTTGGCCCCAGATGTTTACGAAAGAGAAGATTTGATTGTTACTCCTCAAAAAGGCGGCGTCGGTCCGTTGACGGTTTGTGCCTTATTTGAAAATGTTATTCGTGCTGCACGTAATTCGGCTTCTAAGCTGTCAACTGACGGCTAAACTGATCATATATTTCAGTTGGCATATGGTTCTGCCCGAGCGTCTTATAGTCGTAGGTTTCGGGTAATTCAAATTGATACTTCGTAGCTAGTTCTGGATAGGTAGTTGCGGCCAAGCGCATGGCAGCCCGTGACTCTTTAATCTCCCCAACACACTCCAACGGCTTATTACCCTCAATACCCAGCAGCTGTCGGTAGGTTGGATCAAGCGATGGATCTTTCAGTAGATTTTTGCCGCTAAACAGGGCTTCCAATTTGACTTGCGGTAAGAAGGGGGCCAAAGCCAGGAAAACAAAAGCGCACTTCGGGCAAGTACCATCCCAAAAAAGGTGGTCGCTGTCATGTCTAAAAGCTCGATTGCAAGAACTAAATACATCATGATAGATATCAAAACTTTGGTTGGCAAACAACTCGGCGATCCGGAGTTCACTTAAGGGGCGTAGAAGTGAATAATATCGCACTACCTGACCCAAACTGTGCCCTAAGTAGGCTTGAAAATCCTGTTCAAACTCACCTGACTTGGAGTATTGGTGATTAATGGCTTCCCCAAGGTAGTTTAGGGTTGGTTCGTTAGCCGATTGCTCGTTAGAGACAACTACGTCTCGCTTCCCAGATAAAACAGCCACAACTACTCCTGCACAAGCTAAAATGGCCGATATTGGAATATGACCATTTAAAGCACCCTTAGCGTTAAGTTCTAGCAAAGATTGATCAAATTCACGATCCACCCAGTAGTGTGGTAAACCAATTCGCTCAACCAGTGGCGTCAGCTGTGGACGATAGCCGACACACCAGGTAGCTACGTTATCGGCCGTGGTACGTAGTATCTCAACACTTACCAGCGAGTCTTTGCCGCCACCAATGCCGATCAGCATACCTTCTGGTAGTTTATTAGTCGACGGTAGAGGCTCAAGTTGCTCGACAGTTGAGGGAAAGTTTACCGGGGTGTGTGGGTCAAGCTTATTAACAAAGAAAAATTCACCGAGGCCTTTCTGGTAAGTTTTGGAAAAGAAATCGGCCCCGTCCTTGTCTAGTTCGTCTTTTCTAATAACAATTTCCGGAGCCAAATAGGCCTTGTAATAGGATACCCCGGCCATAAAAAACAAGTTTTGGCAGGCTCTATCTAAAGCCACCGAGTCGTAAGCCACAAAGTCGAAATCAAAACGGAAGGTTTCAGTAAAGTGTACGACTCCGTCGAAACTGTAATTTAGCCTGAGGGTGCGATTATCGGCATCAAAAACGTAATCTTCGAAAATAAATTGTCGGTAAGACGGTCTCATAATTGCTCCACAGCGGCTTTAAACTGCAGACCGCGGTCTTCAAAATTCTTGAACATATCGAAACTGGCAAAACCAGGGGAGAGCACTACCGCGTCACCCGGAACGGCGAAAGTTCGAGCTTTGGTAACGATTTCCGATAGATTCTTAGAAGGATCAATCTGATAGTTCGTAAATCCGACCTTATCGCATTCCCCAGCTAGCCGCTTTGCACTTGCTCCGATCAAAACAACCCTTTTTAGTTCACTCTGATGTGCTTCCAGCGCTTTAGCTAAGTGATCTATCGGTAGCTGGCGGTCGAATCCCCCCACAATCATCACTTTTGGCCCAGTTATGGCATCTAATGCTGCTATAGCTGCGTCTGGGGTTGCCGCAAAAGAATCATTATAATAACGGATTCCCCAAGTCTTACTAACAAACTCCAACCGATGAGGTAATCCAGTAAACGTTGTAACGACTGAACGGATGGCTAAAACATCCTGTGTAACTTGCCAAGCGGTTGTCACTGCCGCGCAGACATTTTGCCAATTGTGTTCGCCAAGCAGTTTTAGCTCACTTGTGGCACAAATGGTCTGACTGTCAATGATAATCTGTCCGTTTTCAACGTAGGCTCCAGGTTTAGCGAAATACGGAATCTGATGTCCGGAACTGTGACCGGCAATCTGTTTAGAAGTTTCGTTCTGAGAATAATAAATGGCTATATCGCTGGTTGATTGATAATCAAACAAGTGTGTTTTGGCCTTAATGTAGTCTTCCATATCGGTGTGCCAATTCAAGTGTTCGGGAACCACCATCAGACAAACGGCAACGTGTGGGCTGTAGCGGAGATCGGTTAGCTGAAAACTGGAGAGTTCCAAGACTACCCATGAATCCTCTGTTAGGTTTGGCAGGAACTCCAGTGGTGGGGTCCCAATATTGCCACCCAAAAACACAGGCTTGTGGGCTGCCTTGAGTATCTCGGTTATAAGGGTAGTTGTTGTGCCCTTACCCTTGGTACCAGTAACGCCAATAATGTGTTTGGTTGGGCTAACTTTTAAAAATTCATTAATAACGGTAGTTAGCTTGTCTCTGGCAGTGGGGTTTTCGGCGATGATCTGCTTAGGATTAATACCAGCACTTCGAATGATCAAATCAAATTGATCCAGGTTTTGGGCGTAACCCAGGCCTAATTGTGAAGTTATTCCTTCCGGAATTTCCGATGCAATAGATTGCTCCTGATCGCAAACAGTTATTTGGGCTCCAAGTTTTTTCCAGTATGCAAGGGCGGACTTACCCTCAACACCGAAGCCGACAATAGCAACATTCATACACTTCGTACTATACCTGTCGAGGTTTACTTAAACAATTATTCAGCGAGCTTGGCTTTAACTAGTTCAGCAACTTGACGAGGAGTCATATCGGCCTTTAAGATAACGGCGCTAACATTAAGTGTACGAACCCTGTCGGGAATCTCTTGCTCACCTTTGTTGGTCAGAATAACTACCTTAATGTCTTTACCCCAGGGTTTGGCGCGCATCTTCTCGAGCATCTCATCACCGTTCATTTCAGGCATCATTAAGTCAAGCAAAATAATATCTGGCCTCATACTTTCGGCCAATTCTAACCCCAACTTGCCGTTCTCGGCGGTCTCCACTTTACAACCTTCAGCTTCAAACTTGAAGCGATACATCTGAGATATAGCCGGGTCGTCTTCAACAATTGCAATCTTCGTTGCCATAGTATTAACTAAAGTTTAGCATAGCTACTCAAGGCCCGAACAATTAATTATCACGATATTAGCATCTTTAAAGTTGCTATTAGTACGGTGACAAACTAGATATCAAGAACTTCTTTAATGACGGCCACGACCTGAGTAGGGGTATAGTTAGCTTTGACTATATAGCGATCAACATTCAAAAATCGTAGGTTTTGCGGCGCCTCACTTTTACTAATATTGGTAAGTATAATAATCCTCATATTGCTACCCCATGAGGTAGCTCGAAGCTTCTCCAGCATCTCGGCCCCATCCATAATTGGCATTCGTAAGTCTAGCAGGACTAGATCGGGACGGAATTCCTCTGCAATTTTCAAACCATCAACCCCGTTTGCCGCTAACTCTATCTCGTACCCTTCTCTCTCCAACTTCATCTTGTACATGAGCTGTATGGCTTTATCATCTTCGACGATGGCAATCTTGAACATGCAATAAGAGTATGGCTTGTTGTTAATATTTACGCCAGTCTTGACAACCTAGACAAAAATGTAC
>CAZLLA010000026.1:0-14465 GCA_964560315.1 uncultured Candidatus Saccharibacteria bacterium | reverse complement strand
GCTTAAAGTTCTTTGGGATTAGATGGAGAATTTCGGATAAATTCATACGTTATGTAGTAACGGGCTTTACGGCCTTTATAGTTGATTATTCGACTTTCTTGAGCCTCTATTACCTAGCTCATGCACCACTCCAGGTTAGTGTGCCATCAGGCATTGTACTGGCCACCATTATAAATTTTGTTATGAACAAACTCTGGACATTCAAAGCAACCAAGCAAACAGGTTCACACCATGTTATTACCCAGCTTTGCCTTTACGGTGTGTTGGTGCTAATAAATAGTATCTTCTCCTATTACTTCATCCATTACCTAAATGACATGCATATCAGCCCAAGTGTCGGTAAGATTGTTGCCATAGCCTTTTGCGCTGTTTGGAATTATTTCTTTTATAAGTTAGCCATCTTTAGAAAGAATTTGCCCATAACTCTTGTCGTTGATTAGGCTTTCTTGGTCTGGTCAAAACTAGACTAAATCTTTGAATTTGACAGGCATAAGTAACCGTTCTAATGTTAAGGGTGACTAACACCTAAACGTGTTGGGCGAGAAGCATAAACGTAAGCAAAGGATTATTCCCCGTGGATGCCCTCACCGATCTGTTTTTAGCTTATGATATTCGTGGCAAGGTTGGCACTCAGCTAACCCCAGCGTTGGTTGATAAAATTGGTAGAGCCTTTGCGGACTGGTTGCCTATTCCGGGAGCTGTGGTTGTTGGCCGGGATATGAGACCAGACTCACATCAGTTAGCCACTGCCTTAATTGATGGTCTACGTAGACAAGGTCGCGATGTAATTGATATTGGCCAAGTTACCAGCGATATGGTTTATTTTGCAATTGGTAAATTAAACTCGTCTGGTGGTGCGGTTATTACAGCTAGTCATAATTCAGGTTCATACAATGGTATTAAGTTCTACCGGGATCATGTTACGGCAGTCGGTCTCGATTCGGGGCTGGATGTAATCCGGGATGCCATATTGCAAAAAAACATTAGAACTCCTGCTAAAAATAAAGGGTCTTTGAAGCATCGCAATATTACTAAGGCCTGGGCGGCACATTGTTTAGCCTTCGGACCTAATATAAAGCCGTTCCGAGTCGCGATTGATAACGGTAACGGCATGGCTGGAGCAATTTTGCCATATATCTTGCCCAAATTGCCGATTGAGGCCGAGGTCATGTACGGCCAGCCGGATGGAACTTTCCCTAACCACGAAGCCAACCCACAAAAGCTTGAAAATCTGCAGGATTTAATTCATCAAGTGATCGATAAAAAACTTGATTTTGGTATTGCCTTTGACGGTGACGGTGACCGGGCTGTTTTTGTTGATGATTTAGGGCGACCAGTTTTAGGCACCGACTTATTAAGCATTATCGCCAAGTTATATCTAGATAAATACCCGGGGGGCATGATTATTCATGAAGTACGCACCAGTCGTGCTAGCCAAGAACTGATCAGTGAGTGGGGCGGCACACCAATACGAACTAAAGCTGGGCGAGTTAATATCGGGTCGCTAATGCGCCAAAAAGGTGCCGTTTTTGGAGGCGAAACAACTGGGCACATGTTCTTCAAGGAAAACTATGATGCCGATTCTGGTCTAATTACCGCCATTGCGGCCATGCAGGCTTTAAGTAATTCTGGTAAAAAATTGTCTGAGCTAGTCAATAAGTACCGGCGCTATGTAATGATTCCCGAAACTAACCTGATCGTAGCTGACCCGGCAGCTGTCTTTTCAAAACTGCGTCAAGTATTTGCCGATGGTAACCAAGATGAATTGGATGGGTTAACAGTTAATTATCCAGATAAATGGTTTAACCTAAGGAGCAGTAATACGGAGCCGGTTATGCGTTTGAGCGCCGAAGCCAAAACTCAAGACGACTTAGACAAGTTGGTCGCCAAAATCATTGGTTTGGTCAAAGAAACGGCAGTTACTAATGAGAGAAAGGCATTACAATAAATCATATGAGACTACTTGTAACCGGTGGTGCTGGATTTATCGGCTCGAACTTTGTGCACTATACCGTTAAAAATCGACCTGAATACGATATAACTGTTGTCGATGCCCTAACCTATGCCGGTAACCTCGCTAATCTTAATTCAGTTACCAATAAAATTACCTTTGTTAAAGGTGACGTTTGCGATAAAGCATTGATTGATCGACTAGTTAATGAAACTGATATTATTGTGCATTTCGCAGCTGAGTCACATAACGACAATTCTTTAAGAGAACCTTGGCCGTTTATCCAGACTAATCTGGTCGGCACCGCAACTATCCTGGAAGCTGTTCGTAAACACGATAAACGTCTACACCACATCTCAACCGATGAGGTTTATGGTGACTTAGCGCTAGACGATCCACACAAGTTTACTGACAAAACACCGTATAATCCGTCAAGCCCCTATTCTAGTACAAAAGCAGGTTCTGATTTACTGGTTAAGGCCTGGGTTCGATCATTTGGTATCAAGGCCACTTTAAGTAATTGCTCAAATAATTACGGGCCCTATCAACACATTGAGAAATTTATCCCACGCCAGATTACTAATATTTTGTCAGGTATTAGACCGAAACTTTACGGTTCCGGTCAAAATGTTCGTGACTGGGTTCATGTCGATGACCACAATTCAGCTATACATACTATTTTAGATAAGGGAAAGATTGGTGAGCTTTATCTGATTGGTGCTAACGGCGAAGAAAATAATCAAACTGTTATGGAAACCATCCTGGAGCTGATGAATCAACCAAAGGACGGTTATGATCATGTCAATGATCGCCCAGGCCATGATCTACGGTATGCCATTGATGCTAGCAAGTTGCGAACAGAACTCGGCTGGCAACCAAAATATAATGATCTGCGTGAAGGGCTGAAGACCACCATTGAGTGGTATACCGCCAATCATCATTGGTGGGAAGTCAATAAAGCTAAAGTAGAAGCTGACTACGCTAAACAAGGACAATAGGAGAATTAATAAATATGGCCGCAACAACCACTGAATTTACAGCTCACCAAACCGATATCCCTGGCCTATTAATATTTGATGTCAGCTCCATTGGTGATGAACGTGGCTATTTTCAAGAAAAATACCAAAAAGCCAAGTTAGTCGCAGCTGGCATGCCCGCAGGCTTTAACGTTATTCAAAATAGTCTAAGTTATAACCAGGAACTTGGTGTAACACGCGGCTTTCATGCCGAACCATGGGATAAATATATCTCGGTAGTAACCGGAAAGGTTTTCGCGGCCTACGTCGATCTGCGCAAAGGACCAAACTTCGGTAAAGTCGTAACGACCGAGATTACCCCAAATAAAGCTATCTTTTTACCCCAAGGTGTTGCCAATGGCTTTCAGACGCTAGAACCGAATTGTTACTATCTCTACAGCGTCAACGCCCACTGGAGTGCTAGCAACTACGATCAATACTGTTTCGTTAACCTAGCCGATCCTGATCTTAACGTTAAGTGGCCAATTCCGTTAAGCCAAGCCATCATGTCTGATCGGGACCGAAATCATCCGAAACTTCGCGATATTAAGCCAATGGAGGTGAGCGCAAATGGATGACACAAAATTCGTAATCATCGGCTCTAAAGGACAACTCGGTACAGCTCTGCGCGAGAAATATCCTCATGCCCGAGCAGTTGATGCCGATGAGTTAGACATTACTAACCGTGACGCCGTACAAGCCTTCAACTGGTCAGAGGTTACGACCATTTTAAACGCCGCTGCCTACACTAACGTCGACGGTGCCGAAACAGCCGAAGGACGAGTCATGGCTTGGAGTGTTAACGCTTTGGGCCCACGCAATCTGGCTGAGTTAGCCATTAAGCAAAACATGACTTTAGTCCATATATCTACAGACTACGTTTTTGATGGTACCCACAAAAGTCACATTGAGGGTGAATCATTTTCGCCACTTAGTGTTTATGGTCAATCTAAAGCAGCCGGTGATCTATTGGTTAGTTTAGTTCCAAAACATTATATCTTAAGAACAACTTGGGTGATTGGTGAAGGTAAAAACTTCGTCCGTACCATGCTTGATCTTGGCCAGAAAGGTGTTGCCCCCACTGTTGTATCCGATCAATTTGGCCGGTTAACTTTCACTGGCGAGTTGGTGCGCGTTATTGACCACTTACTCCAAACGACACCGACTTATGGAACTTACAACGCTACCAATGACGGCCATCCAGCGAGTTGGGCTGATATTGCGCGTCAGATATTTAAGCTCGGCGGTTTCAACCAACAAGTTGCTGACACAATCACGGCGGAATATTTTGCCACCAAAACAGGTGTTGCTCCAAGACCCTTAAACAGTGTGATGGATCTTAGTAAATTAAAAGTAACTGGATTCACGCCACGTGATTGGCAAGAAGATTTAAAGACTTACCTAAAAAAGGAGCTCAATTGATGAAAGGGATTATTCTAGCCGGCGGTACCGGTACGCGTCTTTATCCACTGACCAAGGCTATATCTAAGCAACTAATGCCTATCTACGACAAGCCGATGGTCTATTATCCGCTTAGCACACTTATGATGGCTGGAATCCGTGATATTTTGATCATTACTACCCCGGCCGAGCAGACAATCTTTCAAAACTTACTTGAAGACGGCAGTCAGTTAGGTTGCAAGTTTAGTTATGCCGTCCAGCCCAAACCCGAAGGTCTAGCTCAGGCTTTTGTTATCGGTGAACAATTTATTGGCGATGATAAGGTGGCGTTGGTACTAGGCGATAACATTTTTTACGGACACGGTTTTGGCAACAGTTTAAAGCGTTGTATGGACCCCGATGGTGGTATTGTCTTCGCCTATCAAGTTTCTAACCCGGAACGTTACGGTGTGGTGGAGTTTGACACTAATCGACGCGCTATTTCTGTAGAAGAGAAACCAGAAAAGCCAAAATCTAATTATGCTGTTGTTGGTTTATATTTTTATGATAACGATGTAGTTAAGATTGCTAAAAATATTAAGCCGAGTGAACGCGGTGAACTGGAAATCACGACAGTTAATGAAGAATACTTGCGGCGAGGAAAGCTTAAAGTCCAAACCATGGGTCGGGGTTCAGCCTGGCTTGATACTGGTACATTCGAATCAATGAACAACGCTTCGCAGTTTGTGGAAGTAATTGAAAAACGGACTGGCTTTAAAATAGGCTGCATTGAGGAAGTTGCATGGCAGGAAGGTTACATTGATAGTAAACAGCTTCAGAAATTAGCGGGGCCACTCGCCAAATCTGGTTACGGTGAGTACTTAAAATCACTCCTATAGCAACCAATTATCAGTGCTGATCGGTAATTGCCTATGTTTTTGATGATTAACTTACTATAATGGCTTAAAAGAGTGAACAGAACAAAACAAGCCGCAACATTGCTCTACAGGCATCACCTGGTTCGCTATATTTTAGTTGGTGGCACAACCTTTATTATTGATTTTGGTTTACTCTTGTTTTTCAAGACTCGGATACATACAAGTTTGGCCGTAGCTACTAGTGTTGGCTATTGGATTTCAATAATGTATAACTTCACCCTTAATCGATGGTGGAGCTTCAGTGCCACTGAGGTACACAGTCTGTCCAGACACGCTCTGACCTACGGCATCTTATTGGCGTTTAACTATCTGTTCACTCTGATATTCGTGAGTATCGTAAGCCATCTGGTTTACTTCGGCGTTGCCAAAATACTGGCTGTGCTGATCCAGACAAGTTGGACGTATTTTATATACAAAAACTATATATTCACCAAGACAGTGCCACAAAGTACCATCTAAGATATGACGGGAGCCACTTCCACAACTTAAAGTTTGATTCTCCAGCTGTGCGATCGTACCAAGTCGCCGGGATTTCTACGATCTTTTTTTTGTTTTTGAATGCCTTGACGGTTATTTCCATGGCTATTTCAAAACCGCCTGTACTTTCAATCTTTATTGAGTCTAGAAACCCTTTGTTATATAGCTTAAAATTATTTGTTACGTCGTGGGTAGGAAAATGTCTCGTCCAATATAAAGAGATGCCCGCCATGCGAGACAGTGTGCGTTTGATAATTGGGCCGCCGATTTGGTGGCCACCCTTCATGTAACGGCTGCCACAAACAACATCGGCTCCATTTAGGTATGCCCGATACATTTCATCAACAACACCAAGGTCATCAGATAAGTCAGCCATGGTTACTAGAATTGGCCCAGACTGCACATAATCAAATCCGCTAAGAATGGCTTTCAACACTCCCTTGCCTTGCGCGTTTTTATGTAACACTAAGCTCTTGTCTTTCTTCTGGTATTGCTTAACTACGGGTACAGTATTGTCAGCATCAAAATCGTAGATTACAACAAGCCTGTGAGGGGTTTTGATTTTCTTCTTTATCTCTCTATACAAAGCCGGAAAATTAGCGCCTTCATTGTAGACTGGCGCAATAATATGAAGAAGCTGCTTATCTTGCCTAGATATTGCCATGTTTGACTTGCTCGATAATCCAGGGAATTACTTCGTCAAGCATATCGTCGAGCGAGGTCGTTGCTTCATAGCCCAATACCCGTTTGGCTTTAGCCACATCAGGTACGCGTTTTTGAACATCGTGCTCAAATGGTTTGTCAGAGATATGCCGGAATGGCTTGTCGCCATTTATTTTTTCCCAAATCTTTTCAGCTAGTTCAAGTACAGTAGTTGATTGAGCAGTAGAGATATTAAAGTCGTTATTCAGAGCTGCTTCTTTCTCAATACATAGACGAATACCCTTCGCCAAGTCTCCACCATATGTATAGTGACGTACCTGGTTACCTTTGCCAAGAATATGCAAAGGATCCTGGCCTTTGACAACCTTTTGGACTAGATCTGGTACTACATGGCTCATCGCCAGTTTGACGTTACCAGAGTAAATTTCCTTATCACTTAATGCCCGCTTTTCGCCAATACCTACACAGTTAAACGGTCTAATTATGGTATAAGGAAGCTGATACTGCTCCCAGCCGCCCCTGGCAAAATACTCACAGGCTAATTTTTGGAAACCATAGGTGGAAATAGGTGGCGGTGACGTCTTAACGGCCGTTTCGGGTGACGGGAACTGATCAGTTGACTCGTAAACCATTGAAGATGACATGACCACAATTTTCTTAAGATGCTTGTTTTTAAATGCCCAGACGGCAGCATCAAAAGCGGCGGCCGTAATACGTTCATTTTCTGCCAGTAAATCATAGGCAAACTCATGGAAGTAAGAAATACCACCGATCATAGCGGCACCAGATACAATTATGTCGGCATCTTCAGCTGCCTTTTTCATGAGTCCCACATCCTTAGCGTCACCCTCGATAAAGGTGTAATTCGGATGTTTGTCGTAACTTTTTTCTACCTTACCGTACTTGGAATAATTATCAATGCCGATAACACTGTGTCCGTTGTTGAGTAGTTCTTCAACGGTATAGCCAGCAATAAAGCCAGCTGCCCCCGTCCAAACAATTTTCATTAAACTAACCCCCCATTACCATAAAAGTTCCACATGTCAACCACTGCTTTACCTTTCCAGTCCATAGCTTTATAGGCACTATGGGGTGTCGCCACAACTACTATATCGGCACGCCTTTTAATTTCTTCCAGTGATACAAACCTGGGGTCTTTAATGTATGGGTCGTGGCACAATACTTCATCAGCTTCAACTTCCAGCCCTTTTTTGAGTTTATACGAAAGACTTTCACGCGGGTCGTCACTATCGCCTTTAAAGGCCATTCCAAGTACGCCGACTATGGAATGTGCTAGATCGTATTTCTTCTTCATAGCGTCAATGATAAAGCCCGGCAGGCCTTCATTGACTAGCATTGCCGAGTGACCTAGGAAGAAATTGTTACCACTATAGGCTGAGAGTTGCATGGTGTCTTTAAATAAACAAGGACCAGCAGCTAAACCGGCTTTAGCGAACGACTTTAAGCGCGGGTAGTCTTCTGTCATGGCGTTGTAGACATTATAAAAATCATAGCCATTAGAATTCGCAATCATGTAAAACTGATTGGAAATAGCAAAGTTAATATAGCGCCAGGTGTTAGTCATCAACTTGGCCAACTCGGCTTCAACTGGTTTTACGACAATAACTTTCTTAGTTAGAATCTTAAATAAATCGCTGGCTCGTTTGGTCGCTTCCGGTGTACAGCCAGCCACAATCTGGGGTAGCTCGTAAAGCTCGGTTAAGGCTTGCCCTTCAACGATACGTTCCGGGCAGAAGGCTACCGATGTCTTTTTGCCAAGTTTTTTAAGATAGGCTCTAATTTTATCTGTAATACCTGGCGATAAGGTACTGCGCATTACCAGTAGCTGATCATCACTCAGGTAATCTTGTATTTCTTTGACCGATCTAATTACTTCATTGACCTTGGGGTTTAGATGCTCATCAACCGGCGTGCCGATTACCAATATAACTGTTTTTGCTGCGGCCACAACTTTTGGGTCGTTAGTTGCAATAAGATTCTTGCTCTTGATGACTCGACTAAGTACTTCTTTAGCATCATTTTCTTTAAATGGCACTATGCCTTCATTAACCTTCTTTATGACTGGTTCATTAATGTCATACAGGGCAACATTTTTACCACGGTCAGCGAACGCCATACCAAGCGGTAAGCCAACATGGCCACAGCCGCCAACTATACAAATATCGTACTCCATAACCCTCCTTCAGTTTGTTATATTCTAGATGAATTACTCCTAAAATACCATGAGTTCATAATATTATAGGCTGGTTACACGACTTTAGAGCACTGCGTTTTTTTAACCACATTTATCTAAACATAAAGCCGTTATTCCATAAAATCTAAAGACATAACTGTATAATTACAAGTAACTAAACATAAGGGGGAGTTGTCTGGCTTATTATTTTCCTGGCATCACTTAGTTGATTGGTCATACGTAATTTGGCCGTGTCGGTAGTCATTGGAAATTCTTATTGCTTAACTGTTAGCGGTCATGTCAAACTTTAAGCCAACAAGTAATATCTCCAGCCAACCTCTAATGCTACATAAAATAGAGCATTTTTTAAATAAGCACCACTTGGCTGTGCTTTGCTCCGTAGTTGTTGCTGGACTTGTGCTAAGCATCAGCCGCCGCCCGGACTTAGTCTTTCATCCTCAATTTTGGGCAGAAGATGGTAGATATTGGTACGCTCAGGCCTACAATCACGGTTTCCATTCACTGCTTTATTCATACGGCGGTTACTTAGTGATGTTTTATCACTTAGTTGCATTAATTTCGCTAGTGTTACCTTTTCGCTTAGCCCCACTTTTTTTCAATCTAACAGCACTTGTAATCCAATTAACTCCTCTACTATTAATAAATAGCAACCGGCTGCGAAAAATAATCCCTTATCGAAGTCTAGCGATTGTTGTCAGCTTTTTGTATATCTCCATACCCAATGCTACTGAGGTATTCGGAAATCTGACTAACGTCCAGTGGCATTTGGGAGTGACGGCGTTTTTGATCCTAATTGCCGAATCAAGTATGTCATGGAAATGGTATGCATTTGACGTATTTATTTTACTGGTAATTGGTTTATCCGGTCCGCTAGTAATAATGTTGTTGCCAATCACCTTACTGCTGTGTTTGCACAAGCACTCTAACGAACATCGACGGAATGCGGTTTTGCTAGCTGTATTGGCGTTGGTCCAACTGCTATATATATTCGTCTTTAACCACCTGAACCGAGCAGGTGGGCAGTCTGATGTCAATTTATTGTATCTAGTAAAAATGGTTGTAGGACAGATATTTACGGGGGCATTGTTAGGGGAAAAGCACGTAGCCATGTATTACAACCACCCACTTGTTTTGATGCTATTGTTAGTAATCGGCTTATCGCTAATCCTGTATGCGGTACTGCGCGGACCGTTATGGTTAAAGTTATTTAACCTATATTCGCTATTAATATTTGCGGCAACTTTATTACTAAAACCGGCTAGTGGATCAAACGCTTGGCAGACCCTGACAGACCCCAGTGCAGATCAAAGATATTGGTATATTCCCATGATAGTTTGGCTATCAACTCTGCTTTGGCTACTATTTGCTGCTAGGATTAAGCTGCTCCGCGTGGTTGCGGGGATTATTATGGCATTACTGATCACCATAGGCATACCTGGTAGCTGGCATATACCACCGTTACCAAGGTTGCATTTTCAAACGTACGCTAAAAATTTCCAGGCCGTGAAACCAAGAACCAGATATACTATCCCAATAAACCCGGTCGGCTGGGAGATGACGTTAACGAAGCACTAACCTCCGTTTACTGTTTCTCAAAAATTAGAAAAGATTGCTTACCAATAATCTTCCACAAAAAAGGCAGTTTAATATAGAGTTTGACTAGTCTGGTTTTAATAGGATAACGGCTATGGGTAGTGAATGGCAAAAACTTAAGAATACGCTTTTTAAGCGAGAACCCCATCGTTACAAATAATTCCTCTAGTGCTCGGTCATCAATTGCGTTAATGTGATCGAAAAACATCCAATAGTTTTTGGTGGCGAAACGTATATTTGGCTGAAGTATGAGGATTTGACCACCAGGTTTGAGTATTCGCTTAAATTCAGCCGCTGTTTTTATAATGTCAGTGTTATTGAGGTGTTCGAAAAAATTGCTAACAAAAATTTTATCAATACTTCTAGGACCTAACGATAGTTTAGTTGAACTGTTTAGAAGAAACTTTACATCTTTGCCGACATACTTAATGCAATCTTTATTAATATCGGCGGCATATTTTTTCTTGCATTTTATCTTATTAATAAATTCGGCATAACCACATGGCACATCTAAAACAACGTCGTCTTCGTTAACATACTTTTGAAAAAAATCTTCAGTTAAGATGCTCCACAATAGTTGACGAGTTTTGATATCGCCAAACCTCTGTTGATAGATCTGGTCGATTATCATTGGGCTTTAGATATAACAGACATTTTAACTTCGATATACTTGAGGATGTAGCTATTATTTATTAACATAGACCAATTTATTGCATAGCTGCTAAAAGTGGTAGTACTATATGGCCACAGCCGCCAACTATACAAATATCAAAGCTTTTGTCGTTAAACTCCTCCTATGGATGGGTAAATTCTAACATACATGCTTCTTACTTGATACATTGCCAATAAGTTAAGATGCTACAATTGCATCATGCCATTTGAGTGGGTTTTTCTGCTACATATTAGTGCCTATTTAGTAATTGGGATACTGGTTGGTTTTGTCTTAGCTAGATACCACTACGTACCGAAACAATTTATTGTAACGACTGCTTTTGCGTTTATTGCTATTCTTTACTACCTAGTCTTTTTTATATCTTTGCTGAACCCTAATTACGGGCTGATATTTAATACTGTACTCTACATTGTTGGGTTGTCTGCAATCTTATACGGCCTTTATAGAATAAGAATTCTGTATAAAAGTAAGACCATCATGCTGTGTATTCTGTTACCTATATTTATCACAGTACTTGTTCTGGGCTACTATTCAGTGCTTTTAGGTGGGTGCAGGTTACACGAAGTAAACGGTCAAACCAATACTTCCTTCTGTTATTTAGTTAGCCTTCCTATCGATAATACTTTACCTCTTACGTATGCCAAAAATATCCAAGAAAAGAATCCTAAAGATTTCGTTGGGGACTGGAATTTAGTAGACAGACCACCAATACAGATAGGCGCTGGCTTAAGTGTACTAGAGCTCACCAATAAGCCCCAAGACATAGATACCGGATATCAACTTATAGCAACATTTTTGCAGCTTAGCTGGATTTCTGCAGTTTTTGGTTTACTCGTAACTATTGGCATGAAGCTTAAACATATTATTTTATTAATAGGAACGATGACATTCACGGGAGTAATTTTTATAAATTCCATTTTTGTGTGGCCTAAGTTTTTTTCGGCAAGCTTAGCAATTATGGGATGCGTTTTACTATTCGATGTTTCAAGCAAATACCGAAAAAGGATTGTTGTTAGCTCAATTATATTGATAGGGCTGGGCCTTCTTATCCACGATAATATAGCTTTTACAATTTTGGGTTCGATAGCTGTTCTCTTGTTTATGGCAATCAGAAACATTCTGTCAAAGCCCAATCATAAAATCAAAACAATGCCTTGGCGTTCAGTTTTTATCGGTTGTATAACAGCATTACTTATTGCCACTCCTTGGATCATATATAAGGATATGAACAGTACCTCAGATCGCCTAATCAAATGGCAATTTGCAGGTGTTATTAAACCCAATAATAATTCAACTATTAGTACGTTAATTAATGCCTACAAAGGTATACCTTTTAGTACCTGGTTGAGTAATCGTTGGGTAAACTTAGAAACCATTCTTAAACCAATTTTAAGCCACAATTTGACGATGGGCATTAAGTCTATTGGTTTTTCTAAATCTGCGATAAAGGCATCTTTAAGTAGCTTGTCGGTTTGGTACGAAGAAAATAATTTCTTCGCATTACTTTTTTCCTTCGGATTATTTAATTTAGGCTGGCTATTATTGGCGATAAGAAAAAATGCCTATAAGGTTTCTACTCTTCAAAAATACCTATTCGCTTCCTCTTTAATTGGTATAATTTTTTGGATTATTCTTATGTTTATCCCAGGCTCAACTGTTATTCACCAGGGTTCATACGCTGCTCTTCTGATACTATTTTGTTTATTTGGTGCCTGGTTATCGCATACCAGTTTGTTATATATATTGTTTTTACTACAGTTTGTTGCTTTTAACATTTTTTACGTCATTGGTATATTCATAATAAATAACTTAAGCCCGAACAAAAGCTGGAAGATGGTTTTAGTGAGCATTTTGGTTGCTATCTGCTTCTTGATAATTTCTAAAGTAACCAAAAAAATGTCTTTGCAAAACGCCTGAACAAAAAACGCTAATTCATTGATATAAATACACTGTGATTTTAGTAGTTCTATACCGATTTACTATAACTTTACGTTTTGCTGATCAAACTCTGCACAATACCCCTGCTATTACTAGCTACGTGTTAGTGATGGATTTGTTCATATATAACTAATTATCGTTGAGATACATGGCTCAACATAGTAAGTGAGCCTTCAGACAGGGTTGTCGGCAAGTTTTTAATGACAGCTCTTCATAAGCTGAGTAGCATTTCCTAGTATCCAGCCCAGTGCTTAGCCTTAAGGTACTCAAGGCGCTGTAGAGCTATTGACGGGTTAGGATACGTTAGGCTGAGACATGTACTACTCGGATGTTCAACGTGTGTACAAGTTTTTATCTCATTGAGCAGTACTGACTGGCTGTGAAAACCTTTAATACCTACTGAATAACTTGAAATTAATAACGGCAAACTGAATAGTATTAGCCCGCTTGTGGCGATGACTCTGAAATTTTTTGAAGTCTTATTTAAATCATCAAATAATGCGACAGCTAAGACAGTTAGCCCAATAACATATAGTATTGAAAAAGCCGTATAACGACTACTGTCGGCGGTGCCTATCCCATAGGATAGCCTACCAACTGCCGTGGCTAAGTCACCGAGGATTCCAATCAAGCAAAGCATCAGCCAGGGCAGGTATTTACCGACATTGTTGCGACGTTGCCAAGTGAGGTATAGCAGTGGTAAAAGTAGTAGAAATAACATACTGCCTATAATAATTGTGGCCTGTTGCTGCCCATTCATTGAACCAATCGGTGCACCCAGATAGGCTAAGAAAAAATGAATAAAAGCTATAGGGTGATGTAATGAAAAAGTGATGGTTGAATCATTTGGGCCTGGTGGTTGAACATAATGATAGTAGTAGAGAAAGGTACTTAAGGTGCCCAATAACAACCAGATACATTGTATTTTTCTGGGCTGCTTCATTAATAGCAGGATTATGATGCCTACTAGCCAGACAAATAAGCCTCCCGCCAAAGAAAAAGACGCTATGCCTGCAGCCAGTATGGCTCCAACAAATAATAGTATCTTATGCTTGACGCTTTTATTCGTATATTTTAGCAAGAGAAAAAATGCTGTAGTGATGCCCGCAATACACATAAACCACTCGACCTGCCAGCCCCATAACCAATTTTCCCATTGAACTGGCGAAAAAAACCAAGTTGCAGTAAGAAGACCAGCCAAAAAACCAAGCCAGCTTTTAATTATGCTTTTTTTAATCATTAGGAATATAAGGGTTGCGGTAATCAAAGAGAAAAGGAAACCAATAATTACTTCAGTCCCAATGTTCCAATTAGTTATATAAGCACTAACTAGTAATACTAAGTTAGGGAAAAATATGCGGTGGTCATTATGTTGACGCCATAAATCGCCCAAACTCAGCACGTGATGACTTACTGCTTCAAACAAAGGAACCATCTCCCATGAATCCGAAAAAGGCGTATTAACCCTGTAGTGCAGTATAAGTGTCAGCATAAAAAGCGCGGCACATATTAACGGTAGATAGAAAAAAGGTACTCTGGCAACAGCTATCTAAATTTTTCTCATTTTCCTCATCAGTTATCAAGTATAACAGATCATCACCCACCCATTAAGGATCATACA
>CAZLLA010000025.1:0-15207 GCA_964560315.1 uncultured Candidatus Saccharibacteria bacterium | reverse complement strand
CGGCGACCTTTTGCTTACCATGCAAACGCTCTACCAACTGAGCTATCGCGGCATTCCGTACGACACTATATAAGAAATCGGGGCTCTTCTGATTACCCCAGTATAATACTATCTTACCTTAGATCGTTTATCTAGCACCCACTGTACCGATGGGCTGATTGACTTGTCCGTACGGTGAATGCAGCCAATCCAGCAGCAAGGTCGTCGCATGCCTTCTTTGAGCTCAGAAACAACTCGTTTGACATGATCATCCCTTGTCTTTTGTTGTTTGACTGTTACCGTCCAACAAATCCACTCATTACGTGCTAAAGGTGTTAGGCTCTGCCATACCTGTAGCGCTGTTGGGTCAGAAGTAAGTGCTTTTCTCAAGTCGGCTGGTATTTGATGAACTGTTCCTTCGGCTATTTCTTGTTTGGCCATAAGTTTATTTTACCTTATCTTGTTCCAACCGTTCCGACAATTCATCTGGCACAAACTAAAATCGGAATGCTCAATTAATTGCTACACGACTAAGAGCTAGGTAACTGCGAGTACAATTAAAATATGAATAAAGCATACAAATCGTGGGTGATATATAGTATCGGTCTATTTATAGTCTGGGGAATTATTTTTCTTATTAGATGGGGTCTTAAGAGTAGCCCAGACATAAAAGATCTGTCTTTGATATTTGCTGGATACTTTATCGGATGGTTATCAGCAACAATTAAATTCATTCTGGTAAGTAAGAAAAAATATGGACTGTTGTTCTCGACAAAATCCGAGGGATAGCATGGTTCAGAAGTCTGGTGCAGGGAGAGGGATTCGAACCCCCGAAGGCATAAGCCATTTGATTTACAGTCAAACGTGTTTAACCACTTCACTATCCCTGCATAACATAGCTCGGCTAACATTATAGCCCACTAGTATCATGGAGCCACCTGTCGGATTTGAACCCACGACCTTCACTTTACAAAAGTGTTGCTCTACCACTGAGCTAAGGTGGCCTAATTGAAAACGTGCGATCTCAGATCTGTACTCTAAGATTATATTAATGCACGACTAGTCTAACAAAACAGGGGTTAAATAACAACTCGGGGTGGACGAATAATTCGTTTAGGTTGACTCGACGTAACTACCATCTTCTTGAGCTTGTCCTCTACAAGATCAGCTTCTGCTTCATGCTCGTGAGCTCGATAAGCTTTTGCCAATAGCGTGAAAGTCTCCTTGTTGGGCTCTAACTCGGTCGCCCTTTCAAGTTCTTGTAGCATAACACGGTCGTTGCCTAATTTTTCCTGAACTTTAGCATAAGCTACGTGTCGGGCAGCCAGTTCATCATCGAGCTTAAGAGCCTGCTGAAAAGCAATCGCCGCCTTCTCATAATTCTCGGTATCGTAATAAATCAAGCCCAGGTTATGCAAAGCAGACGGTGTGGCGTCAATGCTAGAAGCAATTTCAAAGCAATCAATCGCATCTCGGTATTCTTTTTGCTTAGCATATAAGATACCCAGACGATTATAGGCAGCGGCATTACGCTCATCAATCTTTAGAATCGTCAACAAAGCTTTCTCAGCCCGCAGAAAGCGATTGTCGCGCATACCTTGGTGAGCAATATCCCACAGCCGCCCTAAACGATTACCAACATTTCTTGAGATGGCGGCAAATTCATCGTCATGGACCTGGGCGTTCCAGTAAACTAGCAGAGCAAATGCGGCGATTAAAACAAGATCAAGCATATAATTTACCGATTATAACAGTTCAGAGTGCCAACATAAAGTTAAGTAGGACCAGTTTAGTTTGGGCGTTGGCAAGCAACTGACTACTGGCAGTATGACTGGCAGTTAATATCCTCTGCCATTTTTGCAGAACTTTGAGATTCGTTTGGTCATGCCCTAGGGCGATACTTGCCATCTGGGCTAGGATGAACAGGACATCGGAGCACAGTTGACGATCTTTAGCTAAGTTCTCAATCCCAGCCAGTCGATTAAAGGTTGTCTGTTCTAGTAGGTCATGGGCAATTTTTGTGGCTCTCACCAGGGGATGCTCATTATCTTCTTCTAGTAAAGCGTGCATTAAGCCCAATAAGCCACCACTCATTAGTAGTGCCCGCTCGATAACTGATAGTTGATAGCCCTGAGCCTTAAAATAATCAACCGTCGTCAGATTATCTATCGTAGGTAACGTTAATAGCTGAAGACGAGATCTAATCGTTGGCAGCAATGATAATTCACTAGGGGCCGTTAATATCATGATTGTACCAGCCGGCGGCTCTTCAAGTGTCTTCAAAAGAGCGTTTTGAGCCTGCGCAGTCATCTGTTGACTGTCCTCTATGACTATTACCCGATTAATACTTGTCACCGCTGTTGACCTTAATGTCGTAAAATGAATAACCTCGCGAATGTCGTCAACAGATATGCCCTTATTACTGTTGGGTATTAAGTGCTTAAAATGAGGGCTGTTGGCTAGCTTTTGTTCGGGTAGTTGCAATAACTGTCCGGCCAGTAGCTTAGCCACCGCACCTTTGCCGCTACCTGTGGGGGCAATCAATAACACAGCGTGCGATGGCCTAGATACAAAATTATCCAGTGCCTGCCGAGTTGTTTTGTGTAAGAGTAGCTCAGTCATGTTTTTATCATAGTCCGGAAGGCATTAGGAACAGGCACGGTAAAACTCTGCCGCTGTCGATTGGGCAGGGTCAATTCTAATTGCCAAGCGTGCAGATAAAGTCGATCGGCGACTAAGCCGCCGTAAAGTACATCGCCAACAATCGGGTGGCCAACCGCCAATAAATGAACTCGCAACTGGTGGGTTCGGCCGGTAGTTGGCCGTAATTCTAGCAAGCTGCAAGTTTTATTATTGCCCTTAACCCAATATTCAGTCGTGGCTGGCTTACCTGTACGCCCAATCCGGAACATTTGCGGTTTTTTGGGATTACGCATAATCGGCATATCAATAATGGCATGATCATGGGGCATCAGCCCTCCTACAACTGCATAATATGTTTTTTTAACTCGGCGAGTGGAGAATTGTTTTTGGAGCCATTGCTGAGCGGACGGCGACTTGGCGCAAATCATTACACCGCTGGTTACGCGGTCCAGTCGATGAACAATGCCGGCCCGTTCACCAGACAGCCCATCTTTTAGCCTTGGCTTAAGCCACGAAGCAACGGTTGCTTCTGGGTTAAACGCCCCTTTGCTATGCGTTAATAGTCCGGCAGGCTTATTAATTACAACACAATCGTCATCTTCGTATAAAACTGGGATATCGATGTCTGGGATACGGCCGACATCGGCTAGGCTATAGCCAACCACAACCTTACTCTCAGCCCGCAACTTGTGACCCGCCCGCTGCGACACCACGCCGTCAACAGTTACCTTGCCCTCCTCGATCAGCCTGCTGGCGAAAGCTCGGCTAAGACCAGGTAGTAGCTCAACCACCTTTTGATCTAGCCGCTGAGTTTTTGTGGGCCGTGTATTGTCCATGCTAGTCTTAAGCGCGTAAACCGACCGCCCGTTGAACCTTTAGTAAGAGTTTATTGGCTTGATCATTCATCGCCGCTTCGCTGGTAACCAGTTTCTCGTCAAGTAACTTGTCGTCAACATCAGCTAAACGTTGCTGGAAATCGGTCAAAAATTGTCTAGTTGCTTCGGCTACGGCGGTTTTTAAATCACCGTAGCTTGATTTACCACGCCACGCACTTGTCACACTATCTAGCGGTTGCTGGCTCAACAAGGCTAAAAGCTGCAGTAAGTTGGAGATGCCGGGGCGCTTAGTCATGTCAAATTCGATCGACCCTAAACTATCTGTTGCCGCACTCATGATTTTCTTAACCGCCTGTTCAGGCTGATCCTCCAGGAAAATGACGCCCTTATCAGAATCACTACTCTTACTCATCTTTTTGGTTGGATCGACTAGATCCCTAATCCGGAGACCTTGATCATTACCAAAGAAATCATGCTGCTCTTTAACTGGTTTAGGCACCACAAACAACTCACCAAAGCGACGGTTCATTCGTTCGGCGATATCACGAGCAAATTCAAGATGTTGACTCTGATCATCACCGACCGGCACATAACTGGCATCGTACAGTAATATGTCGGCGGCCATCAAGACCGGGTAATTAAACAGCCCCAGACTAACCCGGTCATCATTTAGATCGGCGGCTTTATCCTTGAACTGGGTCATCCGGCTCATCTCACCAACACCGGTAAAACAATCTAGAATCCATGTCAGCTCGCTGTGAGCCGGGATATAGCTTTGTCGGTAGATATAGAGGTCTGGGATGTCGAGCGGCAAGCCAGCGGCGACAAACTGTCGCAGATTCTGCTTGGCTTGGGCATACAAGGCTTTATGGTCAATCGGCGTTGTGAAGCTATGCAGATCAGGCACAAACAGATTGATCTGGAAGTCACCAGACCGGTGCTCAGCCATATCGGCTATCGCAAACAAGGCCCCAAAATAGTTACCGATGTGCAGCTGGTTATTGGCCCGCAGACCGGTCAAGATAACAGGTTTACTCATAGTTGACTTTATTATAACCCCCGACTGCGTCAAGTCCACGCAACTTAGCTACAATACCGGCCTGCACCCCAACCAATTAACTGATTAGCGTTTAGTGAACTGGCGCTTTTTACGGGCCCCAATCAAACCAAACTTCTTGCGTTCCTTGTCACGCGGATCACGCGATAACAATTCAGCTCGTTTAAGAGTACTTCGGAAATCTTCATTCATAACGCTTAGTGCCTTGGCAATACCGAGCCGAATCGCTTCAACTTGACCGTCCTGGCCACCGCCCTTAACGTGGACTGACACGTCATATTTTTTACTTTCAAGACCAAGCGCCACGAATGGTTGCTGCAGCTTACTTTGAATAAACTTACTGTCGCCAAAATAGTCGATGGCTAATTTATCATTGATAGTAATTGCACCTTTGCCACCTATCAAACGAATTTGAGCCGTGGCTGATTTACGACGCCCTAAAGCATAAAAATAATTGTCTTTGGCCATGTTATTTCCTGTCCTTAACTGTAATTAATTCCGGTTTTTGGGCCTCGTGCTTATGCTCAGCATCGGCATAAATCTTCAAGCGGTTAAGACGCCCATCGCGCAGCTTATTGACTGGCAACATGCCACGAATCGCCCGCATCACCACGACCGTTGAATCGCGTTCCATCTGTTCACCTAAGGAGCGTTCCGACAGCCCACCGGCGTGACCACTGTGGTGATAATACATTTTGGTGCGATGCTTATCATCAGCCACCATCAGATCTTTGGCATTAATGACAATTACAAAGTCTCCGCAGTCAATGTGGGCCGTAAACTGAGGCTTGCCTTTACCTAGCAGCAGTGTTGCCGCAACCGTCGATAACCGGCCAAGCGGCATTTTTGAGGCATCCAGAATATACCACTTACGAGTTACATCAGTTGGTTTAGCACTGTAGGTTTTCATTTAGCGGTATCCTTTATTTTAGCAACTTCCGGTTTAGCTGGAACGGCTTTGGGCTCAGCTTCAGGTGTGGTGACTTTGTGCAGATCATCAACGAAACTAACTCGAGCCAGTTGGGTGTTGTCGCCTGATCGAATACGAGTATTTTTCATTCTCAGGTGACCGCTTGTACGGCCCTTTAATTTAGGAGCAATCTCATCGACCAACTTATGGGCGCTGCGGACAGTTTGCAGGCTATCGATAATTTGCCGACGGTCATGTAAGCTACCAGTTTTCGCCTTAGTAATTAGCTTTTCAACATAAGGAATGATAGTTTTAGCTTTAAGGCGCGTTGTTTCGATCGATTCGTCACGTACTAGCGAATCGGCCAAACCCTTAATAAGGGCTCGACGGGGACCACTTTCGCGGTGAAATTTACGACCTTGATAGCCATGTCGGTGCATAGTCTAAAGCTCCAGCTCCACCATCTTTTCCTTAACCTCATCGAGGGCCTTGCTACCAAACCCTTTCAGGTCGCGTAGTTCAGCTTCATTGAGAGCAAATAGATCACGAATGGTGTGAATATCATTATTGACTAAAGCGTTGGCTGTTCGGGCCGACAAGTTCAAGTCTTCGATCGGGGTGTTGAGAACCGAAGCTTCATCACCGTCCTTACCATCTTCACCGCCTGCGTCGCCAGTCTCGGCGGAAACCTGTTCAGTCGCAATTCGGGTCTTGCCAGCTAAGGCGGTGTATTGGTTAACTAAAATGGCAGCAGCTTCTTCAAAAGCTTCAGAAGGCGTGATTGAACCATTGGTGTCAATCGTGATTAATAGCTTTTCAAAGTCAGTTGATTGGCCAACCCGCGTATTTTCAACTTTATAGCGAACTCGCAGAACTGGGCTAAACATAGCATCAAGGGCAATGTGGTCACTTGGCTTGTTGACTGATACCTCTTCAAGTGTGCGGTAGCCACGACCGATCTCGACAATTAAATCAATCACTAGCTTTGCCTTGCTGTCATCAATAGTGGCGATAACGTGGTCTGGGTTAACAACTTCAACATCGGCATTCACGGCAATATCTTTTGCAGTCACAATACCTTTGCCTTGTTTAACAACACGTAGCTGTTGTGGCTCATCACCGTAAACTCGGAAATGAA
Organism: uncultured Candidatus Saccharibacteria bacterium; assembly: GCA_964560315.1. GTDB lineage: Bacteria > Patescibacteriota > Saccharimonadia > Saccharimonadales > UBA4665 > CAVPPA01. Next base: position 8,644 of record CAZLLA010000025.1, on the reverse strand, counting down.
TACCCTTCAGGTTTTGCATGATATCAACAACATCTTCTTTAATGCCGGGTACGGTTGTAAATTCATGCGAAATACCCTCAATTTTGAATGACGTAACAGCTGCACCAGCAATGCTGGACAGCAAAACTCGGCGTAGTGAGTTACCTAGTGTATTCCCATAACCACCGTGCAAAGGTTCAATGCTAAAAGTACTACTCGCTGGGTGATGTTCGTCAACGTCTACGATTCCTGGTGTGATTATCAAATTTGACATAAGCTACTCTGCCTCCTTTAACGAGAGTAATACTCGACGATTAATTGCTCATTGATATCTGGTTCGGCGTCTTCACGTGTTGGTAGATTGGTCACCTCCACAGTAACCTTTTTACGATTAACTTTTAGCCATTCCGGCACTGTATTAGGCGCGGGGCTAACGTCGTCAAGCTTCTTAAAATACTCGGTCTTGGTACTATGTTCACGAACCTGCAAAACATCACCAACCTTTAAACGAATTGATGGGATATCGATCCGGCGATCGTTCAGCATAAAGTGGCCATGACTGACTAACTGACGTGATGCCCGGCGAGAAGTTGCAAAACCGGCACGATAAATAACGTTATCGGCTCTTTGTTCGAGGTGCCTTAATAAGTCTGTACCGGATTGACCACGGCTCTGCAAAGCTTCCTTCATTTGATTGCTAAACTGTCGCTCCAGCAAGCCGTAAAGCCGTTTGACTTTTTGCTTTTCGCGAAGCTGCAACGAATATTGGCTTGGCTTAGTGCGCATATTGCCGTGGCTATGCTGACCCGGCAGACCAGCTCTTTTAACAAGCGCCTTATAGGCTTTAACGTGCAGGGCATAGCCTTCACGTCGGCTCATTTTAACAATTGGGCTTCTGTCTCGTGCCATCTTTTAAACTCGTCTCGCCTTTCTCGGCCTAACGCCGCCATGCGGTACACCAGTTACGTCCTGAACAACCTCAAGCTGGATGTTATAAGTTGCTAGGGCTCGAACCGCGGAATCACGTCCCAAGCCGACACCTTTAATAAAAACATCGGCTTTTGTTAGACCATATTGCTGCTTGGCAGCGTCGATTGCCTTTTCAGCAGCAACTTGAGCAGCATAGGCTGTGCCCTTTTTAGAGCCCCGAAAGCCACATGAACCAGCGCTAACCGTCACTAGGGCGCTACCACTCTGATCAGTGATGGTGACAATGGTATTGTTGAAAGTTGCTAGGATATGAACTTGCCCAAAACTAACATTGCGCTTAGATTTTTTCTTCTTTGGTGCGGCCTTGGGAGCTGTCTCAACGGCTTCAGTAACGACTGTTTCTGGTACTACTGTCTCTGGTACGATTGCTTCTGTTTCTGCCATAATTTTACCTTACGTCTTAGACGGTGCCTTTCTGGCCGTACCGCCAACAGTGATGCGATGACCTCTTCGTGTCCGAGCATTGGTTCTGGTTCGTTGGCCGCGGCTTGGAAGATTGTTTTTATGACGAATACCTCGGTAAGAATTAATATCCTTCAGACGCTTAATGTTGCCGACAACGATTTGTTGGAGTTCACCTTCGACAATGTATTTACTGTTAATAACTTCCTGGATACGGGTAATCTCGCTATCGGTCAGACTTTTGACACGCACCGTTGGTTCGACCTTAGCAGCAACCAGAATATCACGGCTGGTCTTTGGACCAATGCCGTAAATATAAGTCAACGCAATCTGAACCTGCTTTTCACTTGGAATCGTGATACTGGAAATTCGAGCCATAACCTAACCCTGCCTCTGTTTATGCTTAGGCTTGAGCTTATTAATAACATAGACCCGGCCTTTACGTCGGACTATCTTATCGTCAGGGCTAATCTTTTTGACACTGGCACGCACTTTCATGCGGATCATTGCTCCTTAATTGTGGTCAATGACACACTGCTTGATAATTTAACACTTGAACGGTTGGGGCAACAGTTGCTAAGCGACTATGACTCGACGCTTAAGCGGCTGCTTACCGTTTTGGAAATGTTCTATCCCCGGCGATAGGTGATTCTACCCTTACTGAGATCGTAAGGAGTCAACTCAACCGTAACGCTGTCACCTGGCACAATACGTATGAAATGCTTGCGCATTTTACCGGCGACATGAGCGATTATTGGGTGTCCGTTCTCGAGTTCAACGCGAAACTGTGCTCCAGGGAGCGTTTCCATTACAGTTCCCGTCAATTCGATGACTTCCTTATTAACCGCCATAAAACAAGATGTAATTATAGCAGGGATGAGTACTCTGTGTAAAGTGTAATTATATTGTATCGTTCGGCTGGTTGCAATTAGGATTTTGACCTTCGAAATGGTAACAGACTAAAACGACGCTTTTGAGGGGCTTCGACAGCCTCAGCGTTCATATCAACGAAGAAATCGGAGTCACTATACTGATCATACGTCACCATTAAGGCCCGTGACTCAATCGAACGCAGGGTTTGTAGGGCAACGGAAACCAAGATTAGGATGCTAGTGCCTCCAATCGCGATGCTCGAGCCGATGAAAATTTGAGCAATAATTGGTGCTAGAGCCAGAAAACCAAGACTTAGAGCCCCGAACAAAGTCAGCCGATTGATCAGCCGGCTCAAATATTTTTCAGTTTGCGTCCCCGAGCGGATTCCCTCGATAAAGCCACCTTGCTTCTGCAAATTTTCGGCAATTTCATTCGAGTTGAAGGCCACGCTCGTATAAAAGAAGGTGAAGACAAACACCAACATAAAATAGGTTAACGGATAAATGTAAGCAATCAGACCATGCTGCTGAAAAGTCTGCAGAGTTGGCGGCTCAAACCACAGCGCTAAATTGGAACCAAGATGGGATAGGCCTAAGTTATGAGAATTGGTCAGCAACTGGCCGGCAAAGCTAGGAACGCTTAAAAAGGCCACCGCAAATATAATCGGGATCACGCCAGCAGTCACTAATTTGATGGGCAAGATGGTTGTGACGCCTCCGTAAGCCCGATTTCCCTGGACACGTTTAGCATAATTGACCGTCACATTCCTGGCTGCCTCATTTAACTTAACCACTAGCCACGTCAAAATTAGTATGGCAACAATGAAAATAACCGCGATCATTAAGGATTTTTTGTCAATCGGTAAGACATGCCCAAACAGCTTAAAATGATCGTTTTTACTCAAGAAATCACTACTTACTGTCGATATCGTTTCCGGCAAACGACTGACAATGCCGATGGTAATCAACAGCGAAATACCGTTACCCAAACCCTGCTCTGTCACCAGTTCACCTAGCCACATAAGTAGCATCGAACCTCCAGTTAGAGCCGATACCATTACCACCCATTGGATAATTGACGTATGGGCCGTAATATCGCCGATACCACCAATCGTCTCGGCGGCTTGACGAATAAGAAAGATTGACCCGATTGATTGAGCAACGGCTAACGGTAAAGTCAACAGGCGAGTGTACTGATTGATCCGTTTCTGACCATACTCACCTTCTTTATGCATGGCTTCTAACTGAGGTATAGCCTTAGTTAACATCTGCATAATGATTGAGGCATTGATGTACGGTCCAAGACCAGCGATCAAGATCGAAAAATTGGCTAGTGCACCACCGCTTAGGACATTGACAAAGCCCAGCAGCTGGGGTGCATTCGGCGAATTAAAGTAATTGTTAAGAACCTGCCTCAAGGTTTGTGCGTCAGCGATCGGAACCGGAATTTCAGCCAGAATTCGAAAAATCACTAGAATACCCAGAACAGCAATAATGCGCTTGCGCATATCACTGTGGCTAAGCGAGCGCCAGATTACTTTCCAGTTCATTCTAAGTTTGTTACATCCCTCAGTTAGTTGCTGACAATCAGTCCTAGTTATTATCTACAGTATAGCGTATTCTCGGCCTGATTTTACCGAGTCACGCCAGTAAGGATTACTTGTTTTTCTTGGCGGTTCTAGTAACTGGGTGACCCAATCTTGCAGTAACTTCGAAGCTGCCGCCGGCCTCCTGAACAATAGTAATGGCGTTGCCACTAGCAGCCGGCAACTTAACGTTAACTTTCTTCGTCAGTTCGCCTTTGCCGACTAGCAGCTTTACCTTAACAAATGGGCTGCTAATTAAACCGGATTGACACAGCAAAGTCGCATCGATAACTTGACCAGATAAGACCTCTAACTGGCCGGTATAAACCTCTTCGGACTTAATATGAAGGTTTGTAAAACCGCGTAACTTGGGCAGTACCTGCATAATTGGGTTCTGGCCACCTTCAAAACCGGGACGTTTAGTGAATCCCGTTCGAGAGCCTTGACCTTTAGTCCCGCGACCCGCTGTCTTACCTTTGCCGCTAGCGATGCCGCGGCCCACTCGCTTGCTCGATTTAGCAGCTGAAACTTTTAATTCATTGTATTTCATTATTTTTTCTCCTTAGTGACCGTGGCGGCTTTAGCTACGGGCGGTTTTGATTCGACTGTTTGGCGTTTTGGGCGGTGAATCCAATCCTTGGCTGGCACTAATCGCTGTAAGGCTGACATCGTAGCATAGGCTGCGTTAGTTTTGTTACTGGAGCCAAGAGACTTGCTTAGGACATCGTTAATACCGGCAACTTCAAGAATAGTTCGGACAACACTGCCAGCGATTAGGCCAGTCCCGATGCTAGCTGGCTTGAGGAGAATCCTTGAGCCACTTAGTTTAACTTCGACTTCGTGCGGTATGGTAGTTTTATAGAGCGGTATCCGGACTAAGCTCTTTTTGGCAATTTCAGTGGCCTTAGTAATAGCCGTTGTAACGTCGGCTCCTTTGGCAATACCCATGCCAACACTACCTTTGTGATCACCGACAACAACGAGAGCACGAAAGCGGAAACGCCGTCCGCCTTTTACGACACGAGCAACCCGATCGATATCAAGTGTTCGCTCGTCATATTGCTTCTCTTCTTGGTCAACAGGGGAACGTCGTGGCCTTCGATCTCGATTCGACATTGGCATATTAAAACTCCAGTCCTTCGTTACGTGCAGCTTCAGCTAAAGCTTTGACGCGGCCATGATATAGCCTGATGCCACGGTCAAAGACAACTTGCTTAACTTTAATGGTTTTGGCCTTCTTGGCCATTTCCGTACCGACCCATTTAACCTTTTCGGTCATCGACCCTTCAACGTCTTTTTTGCCAACCGTTGAAACGTAGGCTAAAGTGCGCTGATGCTCGTCATCAATTAATTGAGCGGTGGCGTGACTATTACTAATAAAAACACTCAGGCGGGGACGCTCAGCGGTGCCGCTAATAACTGACCTGACCCGGCGATGGCGAAGTAATTGCTTGTGTAGCTTTTCTGATAGTTTTGACATAGTCTAGGCCTTTTCCTTACCGGCTTTACCGCTCTTACGGATAATATGCTCACCGACATATTTAATGCCTTTACCTTTGTATGGTTCCGGCTTTTTTAGTGATCTAATTTCAGCTGCCACCTGACCAACTTGCTGTTTATCAATGCCGCTGATAGTTATAATGTTCTGCTCAATGCCCGTCGTTATACCGCTTGGGATGTGATAGATGACATCGTGCGAAAAACCAAGATTAAGCTTAAGATCTGCACCCTGTTGCACAACTCGAAAACCAACGCCATTAATTTCCAGTTTCTTACTATAGCCCTGAGTTACGCCAATGATCATGTTTTGGACTAAGGAGCGCATCAAGCCATGCTTGGCCCGGACAGCAGCGTCTTCGCTTTGGCGAACAACTGTTAAAATATTCTCGGCTTGCTGAATATCAAGGCTGGGCATCATGGCCTGCTTCAGCACACCCTTAGAGCCACTAACGGTAATCTCTTGGGGGTCGACAGTAATTGTCACACCGCTCGGTACTGCGATCGGCAGTTTTCCTACTCGACTCATATCATTCCTTTCCTCTAATACACCTTACAGATTAATTCACCGCCGATGTGTTGAGCTCGGGCTTCCTCGTCAGACATAACGCCTTTGGAGGTCGAAACAATGACGATACCACGGCCGTGTTTGACACGCCTAATCTCCTGAGCTCCCACATAGAGCCGCTTACCGGGTGTACTGAGACGGGTAATCTCGGTAATCCGCGGGTTACTGCGCTCATCGTTGATCACCAAAGTCAGCGTTTTGGCTGTTTTCTCACCGTCCACATGAACACCATCAATAAAATTATTTTCCTTCAATAATTTGGCAATTGATTCTTTCATGTTGGAGTATGGCAAGCTAACTTCAGCCCGCCGCACTAGGACAGCATTGCGAACCCGTGTCAGCATGTCGGCAATTGGATCGGTCGAAACTTTATTTGACATAAGCTCTCCTTACCAACTGGCTTTCGTTACGCCAGGGATTTCGCCTTTTGAGGCATGTTCCCTGAAACTTAGACGGCTTAAACCGAATTGGCGCATGTAGCCATGCGGGCGTCCAGTTTCCAAACAACGGTTTTTCCAGCGGGTTGGAGAAGAATTACGCGGTAGTTTGGCCAAACCTTGATAGTCTCCCAGTGCCTTTAGCTCGGCTCGCTTGGCGGCATACTTTTTAATCATTTCCTGACGTCGAGCATCCCGAATAATATTTGATGTTTTGGCCATTATTTGTCCTCCTTTACGAACGGCATACCAAAATGTGTAAGTAAGGCCTTCGATTGCTCAGCATTCTTACTCTTAATTGCAAATATAACTTGTAAACCATGCGTCACCACCGTCTCGTCAAATGATAATTCCGGAAAAACTGACTGATCGTTAAAACCAATACTGTAATTACCCTGACGATCAAAGGCCTTGGCGCTGACGCCGTGGAAGTCTCGTAATCTTGGAATGACAAGATTAATCAGTCGGTCGGCGAATTCGTACATCCTATCGCCGCGCAGCGTGACTTTGAGGCCGATCTTATTGCCTTCACGCAGTTTAAAACTAGCGATAGCCTTTTTGGCAACCGTATCGATTGGCTGTTGCCCGGTAATCTTACGAAGGGTGTTGGCGGCCGCTGCCAAAATCTTTTTGTCGTCCTTAGACCGACCCAAACCAATATTCAGCACAATTTTATCGAGTTGCGGGACCTCGTTAACATTCTTAAGGTTCAACTCTTTCTGAAGCGCCTTAACAATTTCCTGGTGGTATTGTTGACGCAGTCGAGCAGTTGTAACTGTTGGGATAGTCTTAGCCATTACTGGATCTCCTTGCCGTTGCTTTTGTAGAAGCGCTTCTTAGTGCCATCGACAATTTTGTGGGTAATGCGCGTTGGCCCTTTGGTAACTGGATCCATAATACCGACTTTGCCAACAGCTATTGGCTTGGTAATTTCTAAGATTCCACCTTGCGGGTGTGCTTTGTCTGGCTTAACGTGTTTCTTAACGATATTTAAACCTTCCACAGTAACCGCATTTAATAGGGGGTGAGTCGATAGAACCTTGCCGCTTTGACCCTTGTATTTACCGGATCGGACCACCACAAAATCACCCTTCTTAAGTCTTATCTTGTATCGCTTATCGGCAACCATTACAGCACCTCCGGTGCTAAGCTAATAATCTTGCTATAACCTAGGTCACGCAACTCCCTTGGAACTGGTCCAAAGATGCGCGTTCCACGGGGTTGTTTGTCATCGGCCACTAGGACTGCGGCATTATCATCAAACTTGATCGTCGAACCGTCCTTGCGTCGTATCGCGTCTTTGGTCCTAACAACCAGAGCCTTAACCACTGACTTCTTCTTAACATTGCCGCTCGGATTGGCATCTTTAACCGTCGCCACAATAATATCACCGACTCGGGCGTAACGACGGCCTGAACCACCTAGGACACGAATACATAAAATGATTCGGGCGCCACTGTTATCGCAAACGGTTAGACGAGACTCTTGCTGAATCACGACAACACCTCCATGTCCTTTTCGCGTAGCACGGGCTTCTCAATGATCCGTTCCAGCTTATGATGTTTACGGGCGCTGATCGGTCGGGTCTCAACAATCGATACACGGTCACCCACTTGGGCTGAGTTTTTTTCATCATGAGCCATAAATTTCTTACTAACCGTGTATTGCTTGCGGTACAGAGGATGCGTTTTGCGAGTCTCAACAATGACAACAATAGTTTTATCGCCCTTAGTCGAGGAAACAGTTCCAATAATTGGTTGGGCCATTACATTTTCTCCTTAGTAAATTGTTCACTTAAGACAGTCAGCATCCGAGCTAAATCTTTGCGCTTGTTGCGAATCGAGCGAACATTTTGTACTTCACCGGTGCTTAGGCGACGCTTCAGTTCGGCGATTTCTTCGCGCAGCTTAGTACTGCTCGTAGCCAGATCAGCCGTAGTCAATTTGCGAATCTCAGCCACTTTCATATTAGAGTTCCTCCCGACTGATAAATTTCGTCTTAACAGGAAGCTTATTGCCAGCCAGCCTCATTGCTTCACGAGCGACAGCTTCAGTCACACCTTGCATCTCAAACAAAACGGTTCCGGGACGAACTTTGGCGACGAAAAATTCAGGACTGCCTTTGCCGCTACCCATTTTAACGTCGAGCGGTTTACGGGTCACCGGCGTGTGCGGGAAAATGCGAATCCAGATCTTGCCGCCTCGTTGAATATAGCGCGTCATAGCTTGGCGAGCTGCTTCAATCTGACGGGAAGAGATCCGCTCGTTACCTTTAGATTGCAGGCCATAATCACCAAAAGCAATATAATTGCCA
>CAZLLA010000024.1:7015-16186 GCA_964560315.1 uncultured Candidatus Saccharibacteria bacterium | reverse complement strand
GACCGGTGGTATCGACACACCAGGTATTGCTGCTGTCGATCGGCCAACCAGTTGGGCAGCTGACACCAACGTTATTTAGTGAGCCATTAGAATTAAGCTGGGCATACTCAACTGTCTGCAGAGCCGTACCACCGGAGTTGGCACCACCGATTTCGTAGACGTAACCGTTATACACTACAGTACTGGCGTTCTGAGTAGCCACTGGCAGTGTTGCCGTAGCCGTTGACCAGGTACTACCGGCTAGGGTGCCGCCGGTTAGTCCGGCTTCACTAATCGAGCTGGTGTTGATGTTTAGGTCGCCTTCAGCGTTACCAGTGGCACCAAAGCTAGAAGCTGAAGCTACTAGGATGCTCGGGTCTATGTCTAGAGGATAGGCTTTGGTTGGTAGATGGTTTAGGTTACTAGCTACTAAGGTCAGAGTGTTGCCTTTGAGAGTTAAGCTAGTCTTGGTACCGGCCGGGTTGGTGGTGGAGTCGTTACTGGTACTGCTGCTGTTGCTAGTATTGCCATTGCTACTGTTACTACCAGACTTGCCACTGGCAGCAGTAGTACTGTTGGCATTAATGGTCTGACTGTCTCTAATGATTGGTGGTAGCAAAGCAAAGACTAAGTAGGTCTTAGGGCTACTGACTCGAGCTTTAGCCACGGCTAGCTGATCGGCACTATCTCCATAACTAATGTTGCCGAATAGAGCTGGATCAGCCGAGTAGATGCCGATTGCTCCGTCAGGTAGGCTTCTGGCGGCTAGGTAGCTAGGTAAGCTTAGTTTGTAGGTGAGTTTAAGATTAGTGGTTGGCTGGTTTAGAACGACGTCTTCTTGTAGACCGTCTTGCTTAACAGTGTAGATGTCTTCGGCCCCACTAGTATTAGTTAAAGGATAGACGATGTGGGAGGAGACATCCTTACCTTGACTGGTACTAAACTCGGGGGTCAGGCTAAAAGATAAGCCACTGGTGTTATCTTTAACAGTCACGCCCTGGGAGAGAGCAGTTGGTAGCTTTAGGGCATAGCTGGCCTTAGCCGAGTTATTGCCAACGGTAATGGCTTCGGAGTTAAAGCTATTACCTGAACTGTTTAGGTCTGACTTATTGAGATAGTAGGCTTTGGTTTTAGGGCTATAGGCAAAGTGGCCGGACTTCATGAGAGCAGCGTCGGCCGAGCCGATCAGTTGGGCGTCAGCGGGGGTGAGTTGATAAGAAAACTGGTTTGATAACTCATAGATAAAAAGCCCGAGAGCTGCTATAGCCACGCCCCCAGAGAATACCACTAAGACCCCAAGTAGTTGTGGACGCTTGTTGTGCTTGGCAACAAACCAGTGTTGCGCCTTACGATATCCAATAGCAATGTGACCATAAAGGTTTTTTGTCACCCCTTTTTGTTTTAGTGTCGAAGTGATTTGTATCATAGAGATCTTCCCTAAAGTATATCAATAAACTAGATACCTAACCATTGCCAATAGCATTTTCTCGGTTAATAGTTATTAAATATTAAGTTTCTGTTCATTGTTGTAAATTACTGAACAGGCGTGAAGTTTCTCGTACACTCCAATATGTTTCATAACGCAAACCATATCTTTAGTAAGTAGCAATATAGGTCAATACAATATTACCAACCTTCGTGGTGCCAGACGGTGGTGCTTGCATGTGTAACCGTAGCGTGGCTACCCCGCCGGCTGTCCAAGTACCCGTTGTGATGTTACAAGTTGCACCATGCGTCGCCCCGGCACCAGAGGTTATCCAGCCCGTTACTGTTGGAGTCAGTGAACACGTGTTCCAGTTTGTTACCGCTGTTCCGCTAGTATCAAGTAACGTACCGGCGACTGTTCCGTTGGTGGTATCGGTAGTGTTTATATCAACTGTCAGAGGATCATTTGAGGCCCAGGCACCAAAATTAGATGGTATTGGTATCTGTATAACAATATCGTAGGTCTGGTTGGTGCTTTGAGCAGTCGTCCATTGATAGTAATTTTCTTTTTGCGTGCTATCATAGCCAGCCGTCATGGTGCCAATATCACTAGAAGCGCCGCCGTTATCTAACACCGCACCGGCATATTCAGCTGTTAGTACTATCTTATCGGTGTGACGAGCAGTCCCATATGCAGTGATGCCATTAGCAGACGATATAGCTACGCCATTGGTAGTGTTGCCGATTATAATTTGCATATTGGTTGTATCGGCCGTCAGTAGAGAGGTTCCGCTAGCGTTCTGGATTTGGAAGGAAGTGGTCGAGTTAGAATTCCCCTGGAAAATAATCGGATTAGTAACAACACCCCCTAGTTGGGTTTGGCCGATGTTGTAGGACTGCAAGCTAGAGCTAATCACTAACTGAACGTCGTCTAAGTAGAAAACCACGGCGCTGGTACCGGAACTACCGATCTCGATTGTCGGGCTACTGGTAGTAGTGGCTGTACAATAGTATTCCTGAAAACCAGTGGTACTCAGCGTATTGGAGTTTAAGGTACAAGTACCCGAACCAAGTGATGCCTGTAAGGTAGTGAAGGCAGTCGTACCTTCAGCAAAGAAGGACAGGGTGTATGTAGCACCGCCAGCGGGTTGAGCGGCAATATAAGTACTGTCCTGAGCCCCGGAGTTCGCCGTTGTGCCAGTGGTTACCGTTAAGTCAGCCTGACCATCATAGACAGTGCTCTTGTTTAAGTTCTGGACAATAGTAGCACCAGTACCTGTGGCACTCCAACCAGTCGTACCAGTTGCAAAGTCCGGGTTACTAAGTAGGTTGGCATTACTGGCACTAACTAGCTGGACCGCGTCAACATAGAATGTTAAAGCGGTAGTTCCACTGCTACCAATACTGATAGCTGAAGTTGTGCCTGATGCCGTATAAGTACAGGAATACTCAGTAAAGGCTGAGGTACTTACTGAATTTGAATTTAAAGTACAGTTGTTGGTACCGGGCGTGGCACTAAACGACGCTTCTAGGGTTGCGAAAGTTGTCGCCGTTTTAGCCCAGAAGGATAGAACGTAAGTCCCGGCAGGTAGAGCGTTATTAAAACTGGTTACTTCGGCACCGGCATTGGCAGTGGTGCTAACCGTAATTGCTAAGCTCCCGGCGCCGCTATAGACATAGGCTGTATTGGCATTCTGGACAATCGATGCCCCTGTACCGACAGCACTCCAGCCGGTGGTACCGGTACTACCCTCAAAGTCACCGTTAATTATCAAGTTGTCGCTGCCAGTGGTAACTAGCGGGATACCCAGATTATTGTCGACCGTCAAGGCATTGATACCAGCCCCAGCGTCTTGAATTAAGGCGCTATCGTTAGTGGTAACTGGCCCGTTCAGGGTAGTTGAGCCAGTCACCGCTAGGTTGCCACTGATAACGGTACTTTGACCGACGGTTAGTCCGCCAGCTATAGATGTATCTCCGCTGATATTGGCATTATTATCTACTTGCAAGGTTCCGGTCTCTATGCCGCCGGTTTGGAGTTGTTGAACATAAGCACCCCCCATATCGAAAACCTGTAGAGTACTAGAGCTTTCATTAACAACATACGCGTAGCGGCCTGATACAAAGACGCTATAAGGAGCGGTACCGGTCGTCACGGCTGTACCAACGGCAGCTGGACTGGCTGGGGTGGAGACATCGTAGACACCCAGACTATTGCCACCCTTATTGGCAACATAGGCGTAGCGGCCTGATACAAAGACGCTATAGGGGTTCGTACCGGTGGCAACATTACCTTCATCAACTGGAGCGGAACCAAAATTTCCCAAGTAATAAACGTAAAGTTTACTGGTATTTTCAGCTACTACGTAAGCATACAAACCTTGGACATAGACAGCATAGGGGTGAGGATTGGAGCCAGGTATAGTAACACTGCTACTGCTGGTTGGGCTACCTGGATTAGAGACATCGTAGACACTCAGGGAGTTACCGCCCTCGTTAGCTACATATGCATATTTGCCCTGAACATAGACACTGTATGGGTTGGTACCAGTGGCAACACTACCGCCGCTAACCTGCACTGGTTGGGAAGGATTGGATACATCATAAATAGTAAGAGTGCTGGCACCTTCATTAACGACATAGGCGTAACGGCCAGAGACGTAAACATCATATGGGTTAGTACCAGTGGCAACACTACCCGCCAGAGTTGGAGCATGTGGGTTACTAACGTCGTAAATGTAAAGTATATTGGTATTTTCAGCTATCACATATGCGTATTTGCCTTGGACATAGACAGCATAAGGGTGAGGATTACTGCCAGGCAAAGTAGCGCTTCCCTCGCTCGTAGGACTAGTGGGGATGGACACGTCATAAATAGTAAGGGTATTAGATCCAAAATTGGCCACGTAAGCATAATTGCCCTGGACGTAAACATTGTATGGGTTAGTACCAGTGCTGACGCTACCAGCTGCGGCAGTTGGCACATTACCACTGACATAGAACTGGCCTATAGGAGTACCATTGGCACCAATATCAACACGAAGGTCAGTTGTATCAACATCAAGAACACCAACACCTGAGGCATTCTGAACCTGGAAGGCGGCGGTAGAATCGTTACCGCTGGTTGGCTTAATTAAAGCTGTACCGTTAATAGTAGTAGCAATATTTGAAATAGTATTGCCAATGTTGACAGCAGTGGCATTAGTTGCACCGATGCTTAAAGTGCCACTAGGCGCGGCGTCTACAACCGGGGAAAGAACATCAGTACTAAAATTACCAGTTCCGACAACATCAAGGGCATATTGAGGTGATACATTGTCAATGCCGACGTCACCATAATTGGTTATATCTAAACTGGTGGTTAAAGTATCAGACTGGGTAGGAGTACTTGAAGATGGGTTAATGGCCACTCCAACATCCACATAGTCCGCTTCATATGCAGAAGTTCTCCACGACATCGTTATCGGAGTTGCGGCACCCGACGCATAGGAAGCACTCCCGTTGTTATCGGCATTGAATGTATTCTGGTAGACCGTCTGGGCACTACCACCACTGTAAGTGTCGTTGATCTGATCACTACTCAAGACATCAATCACCTTCTGATTGGTTGAGTTACTGCTAACTGTATTGGTTATTGTGTTTGTTCCGTTATAAACCGTACCGGTTACAACATTACTGGTTCCAAACGGCGTAGATTGATTAACATTATAGAAGGTAGCACTAGTGCCCACACAACCATGATTCCCTGAATCAGTAACGGACACTGCAAATGTTCCTGAGGGAGGATTAACCATATACCAGATATCGGCATGAGCTCCAGAAGCATACAGATTAGTCGGAGAACTTCCACCGTTCAAATGAGTTAACGCTACGCTGTTATAGGTCACATTAAGTGTCTCGCCTTCTTCACAAGCAATACTTACTACCAAAAGTCGATTAGATTGTGTGCCAGTAGTGTGGTTCCATGTAGTTGGCGAGCTGTTACTTACACCTGTATAGGTGGCGTCAAGTTGCACTGCAGAAGTTAGGGGAGCACCTGTTTGGAACAATATAGAGCCCGAACCAGCAGTCCCCGTACCATCAGAGGCTTGAAATGTTAGGTTAGAGCCTGCCACGTTGGTGCCCGTAGCTATTCCCCCTCTAACTGTTTCGGCTTGGGGCGTACCATCATTGCCTAGAACGATGGCATTATTAACGGTATCTACTGTAAAGACAGCTGGGCCGGCAGTGCCCTGTAGAATCTGGAATGCCGTAGTCGAGGTAGTTGAAGCTTGAAGTAGAACATTCCCGCTACTGCCAAACGTTGCGACTGCAGTACCGCTACCGTTTTTAAGGTCTAGTATGTCACTAGTACTGCTGCCGGAAGCTGCCTGTAGAACACCAGCAACTGAACCGCTAGAGGCAGCCTGAACATTAAAGTTGGCTTGTTGCAGTGACGTTGAATTATTGATAGCCGTACTACTAATGAAGGCTGTGATCAGGGCGGCGACAGTGTTAGATTGGCCAGCTGTAGCTTCATGAGATGCTGGTTGATAGACTGTACCGGCTAAGGTTGGCGAGGTATAGGTTAAAACATTATTCTGACCGGTAACGATGTATGTGAAACCCGAGGTGCTACCAGCTGTACCGGCGTTTTGTGACTGGGCATAGCCCATATATAGCTCGCTCGGCCCAGCAGAGGTTAAACTAGGATAGGTAATGGTGTTAGAAGAAGAATTGAGCTGAACACCACTGGTGTCTACTCCCCAAGCAGTGTTAATACTGACTCCGTTAGCCGTAAACTCGGTGGCGGTAATTTCGTTAGTCGCTCCGACCGTACCGTTGTAAGTTAAGGTAATGGTACCTGGACCTGTGGTAGTCACCTTTCCCATCCACATTTCTACTCGGTTAACGGTACCGTTGCCACTGTTGGCATTGATTTTACTCCAACCACCGGTAGCTACCCCACCACCAGAAACAGTAGCAACAGATACGCCAGTACCGGGCAGCTGAACAGTTAGAACTAGTAGATCTCCAGCATATGATGGTGAATCGCCAAGGGTAGTAATATCGGTGCTGGTACCGTGATTGTCCCATTCGGCAACTTCAGTAATACTGGTATTGTTGTCGATACAAGAACCGAAGATTAACGGTACGCTTGAGCCCGAGACGGTACCGGCCTGCAGACACTGACCAGTGGAGGCTTCGGTAGTTGGTAGTGTTAAGGCGTATGAAGCACTAGTTGAGCTAGAAACGTTCAAGGTCACGGTATAGTTACTAGCTGTGGCTGAGTTAAAGACTAGTTGTCCATTAGTGCCACTGGAGCCGGTGGTACCTAAGACTACCTGGTTACCAGTGGTGTCAACACCTAGTATGCTGTTACCTGCCGCGTTTTGAACTTGGAAGGCAGTAGCTGAGTTAGTCTGGTTTTGTAGTAAAACAGAGCCACTGGAGCCAATGTTGCCATTAACTTCTAAGTTATAGCCAACTGTTAGTCCGCCCTGGATAGCCGTATCGCCATTGATTGTAGCGTCACCGTCAGTTTGCAAGGTTCCAGTTTCCAGACCGCCTGTTTGGAGTTGTTGAATATAGGCACCGCCAAGATCAAAAACATCAAAATAGTTGGCTGATCCTTGAGTGCCCACATAAGCGTAACGACCAGAGACGTATAAAGCCTCGGGATGATTACCAGAACCTGTCGACATACTGCCAACAAACTGTGGGCTGGATGGGTTACTAACGTCATAAACGTTGATAGATTGGGTATCAGGAACGTCTACATAGGCGTAACGACCCTGAACATAGACGGAACGAGGCTCGGTACTAGCGCCAGTTGAGACACTGCCAACACTCACCGGACTGGCTGGGTTGGAGATATCGTAGATAGCAAGAGTGTTGGAGGCAAAGTCTGCTACATAGGCATAGCGGCCGGAGACGTAGACGGAAGAAGGAGAAGAGCTGGAGCCGGTCGATACACTGCCAACCGCACAGCTCGATGAACAATTCACTGACGGGTTAGAAATGTCATAGATACCCAGAGTGTTGTTGCCAGAATTAGCTACATAAGCATAGCGGCCGGAGACGTAGACGGAAGAAGGAGAAGAGCTGGAGCCGGTCGATATACTCCCGGCGGCTACTGGATTAGCTGGATTGGAAATGTTGTAGATGCCTAGAGAGTTTATGCCATAATTGGCTACAAAAGCATAATTACCAGCTACATAAACAGATTGTGGGGTGGATGCAGCCCCAGTTGAGACACTGCCAACCGCACAGCTTGATGAACAATTCACTGACGGATTGGAAATGTCATAGATACCCAGAGTGTTGTTGCCATAGTTGGCCACATAGGCGTAACGACCTTGAACGTCAAGATAGAGTGGCGTAGAACCAGAACCAGTCGATATACTGCCAACATTTACTGGGCTGGATTGATTGGAGACATTATAAATACCGATAGTATTGTAGTAGTTGGCCACATAGGCGTAACTACCTTGAACATAAATAGATTCCGGAGCAACAGAACCAGTCGATATACTGCCAACAGCCCCACTCGGTACCGTACCACTGACATATAGTTGCCCAGTTGGTGTACCATTGCCACCAACGCTTAGTTGTAAGTTATTATTACTGACATTGGATGAAACATAAGCTGTAGTTGTAGCTGGTGGTGAAGCGGTGGTGTTATTTAGGGTAGCGTTGGTATCAGTAAAGGTTAGATTTGAACCACTGACTGTGCCGAGCGTGGAGTAATAACCGACACCGGTATAGGTACCACTGGTAGTAGAACGATAGATATGGTAACCGGCCGCCCCGGTAATTGGTGCCCAAGTTAAGGTAATAGTATAGGTATTGGTAGCCGGACTACTGCCGGTAGTTTGGCTGACTTGAGCCGATGGAGTGGTTTCCCCACCAGCAGCATCAACTGCTGTGATTTCGTAATAGTAAGTGGTGTTGTGTATTAAAGTACCGCCGCTACTGTTGGTTGAGTGAGCAGAAATAGTCGGGCTAGTCATGGCTGTATAAGTCACATCGACGCCTAAACGCATATTGGTAGTGTCACCAGTTAAGAGGGCTGAACCAGTGCTGTTTTGGACCTGAAAAGCGGTAGTAGATGTGTTTTGAACATAAGTATTACCGGTATTAGTAACCTGCAGGCCAATAACATGGATGCGGTAATAGCTACCACTGGCTTCATTAACAGCTGCGGATAGAGTAATAGCAGTGCTACTGGTTACAGCTGAGATGATACTTTCCTGGCCATCGGCAAATATTAGTTCATCACCTACCATGGACGATGTCCAGGTGGTACCAGAACCATAGAGATAAGTTGTTGACGTACTACTACAGGTGCTACTACCACTGGAAGCGACACTACAAGCTGTGCCAGTGTTATAGATCATCGGGGAGACACTGAAGGTATTGAGAGGTATGGTGGTGCCGATACCAACATTGGTAGCGGTATCGACTGAGCCGAGCACAATACTGTTGTTTTCCTGGACTTGGGCAAAACTGCCAATGGCAGTGGCGTTCTGGATGCTATAAGGTGTGTAAAAATTACCGCCGCTGTCCTGGTAACCAGCATAGTATCCGAGAGCGGAGTTATCGTTACCGGTAGTGGTGTTATGGAGAGCAGCGTAACCAACAGCACTGTTATTGTAGCCGGTAGTATTGTAAGAGAGAGCCCCAGTGCCGATGGCATTGTTGTTGTCACCGGTAGTGTTACTCATAAGAGCCCCAAGACCGAGAGCGGAGTTAGCGTTACCGGTAGTATTCGAGCTAAGAGCTTCA
>CAZLLA010000024.1:0-6915 GCA_964560315.1 uncultured Candidatus Saccharibacteria bacterium | reverse complement strand
GTTACCGGTAGTATTCGAGCTAAGAGCTTCATAGCCGATGGCGTTATTGCCAGCACCGGTGGTGTTGGAATAAAGAGCCATAGCCCCGACGGCAGCATTCCAATAACCGCCTGTGTTATTTTGTAGAGCGGCTGCACCTATGGCGGTGTCATCCCAACCGTTACCGATTGCAAGTAAACCTAGCGCATTGGGCCCTAGGGCAGTATTGCCAGAATAAGCATCAGCGATCAAAACGTTACTGCCGTTGATTTGGAGTTGAGCCGTCATGTTCGTATCCGGGGCAGTATAACCAGGGAAGACATTATTGTCGGTAAATGTAGTGGTGGTATTGTCGTCAATAGTACCTACCAAGTTGAATGGTCCAAACATACTGGTACCCCGGTAAATATTTCTGCTCGTAACATAACCGCTAGGACTAACTGGAATATTTGTTAAGTTAACTTGCTGAGAAGATGGACTAACTGAATTCGATGGGGGACCGAAGTTGGTTTCTGTCCCGGCATCAGTCAGGTAAGTTACCACGTAGTAATAGGTGCCTGTTAATAAACCGCTGCTACCTACAGCTGCAGTTGGACCGCTGTCTGGAGATGATACTTGGTTGAGGTTCAGAGTACCATTCAGGTTCATAGTATTGGTCGTAGTGTCAGTCGATAAAACGGTGGCCCCGGCCGCATCTTGAATCTGGAAAGCAGTCGTAGAGTCAATGCTTGTCTGAATTGTAGCTCCTGAGTTAGTCAAACTTTCATTGGTAGCTCCAGCTTGAATTAGGGTAGTAGAAATACCTGCGACTGGCGTAATGATAACCTGTCCGTTCCCGCCCTGAACTCCGTCGTTAGTTGTGCCGCCCGCTGGAACGTACGATGAACCGCCTCCACCACCACCGTCTGAATCGGTCGATGAACCGCCACCACTACCTCCACCACCACCGTAGTAACCACCACCTCCACCACCTCCACCAACGTACCAACTACTTGATACTCCAGCACCGCCACTACCGCCATTACTGCCCGAGCCTGGCAAGCCAGAATTTGTTCCGCCAGTCCCACCTGAACCTACAGCACTTGGCGTGCCGCCACCACCACCGTTAGCCGGAATATCATTGCCATACCCAGCGTCACCCGAAGTACCACCTCCATTACCGCCCGGCACACTAAGACCGTCTTCGCCAGCACCACCACCCGCTTCAGCCAACACAGTACCACTGTGCACTATTGCAGAAGAACCACCGCCAGCACCACCACCATAGCCCGCTTGGCCGTTTCCACCATTACCACCTGTACCGTAGCCGAAACCACCGGTGCCTCCACTTCCAGTCAAAGTGGGAGCATTACCGCCTTGTTCTCCAACATAGACAGTTAATACTTCACCAGGAGTTACTGTTAACGTTCCCTGCACCTGCCCACCAAGGCCAGGATTATAATCGCTATAACCGGTGAGTCCACCACTGGCCCCTAGTACATTAATAGTCAGCGATGTTACACCTGCGGGCACTGTATAAGTTTGGGTGCTACCAGTCTCATTGAAGACAGATGGTACTTCGTTATCAACAGCGCTACCAATAGTAACGTTGCTACTAGACCCAGCCGTATTATTGGTGCCTACGTTTATTATCTGATTTACAGCTCCAGTAGTATTACCAACTTGGATCGTCCCTGTAGCCCCAGAATTATCAACTGTAATATTAGAGCCAGCGGTGTCAACCGTTAGTAGAGAAGTACCGCTAGCATTCTGAACCTGAAAAGCAGTAGCAGAGTCATGACCAGATGTTGGCTTGATTATGACTGTCCCGTTAATGGTGGTAGCGATATTGTTTGTGCTGTTGCCAATTGTTATGGCACTAGCATTGGTACTACCCAGATTTAATGTTTCAGAAATCGGAGTATCAAAAGTACCAGCCTGGAGTACACCAGCTATCCCAGTACCCGAGACATTAAAGTTACCGGCTTGAGGCGACCCAGGGCTGCTGCCCTGCAATTGAACGCCAGTGCCTGAACCAGTTAGAAAGCCACAAGCAGTGCTGCTCTCTAAACAAATCGTACCACCAGTTCCACCAGTGTTGGGTATGATAATACTGTCAGTTCCAGTCAAAGTTGACGCAAAACTCAGCGTGCCGATATAACCACTGGTGGTAGCGGATAATTCTCCGGCCTGAAAAGAGTACGGTGTAGCGGTTAGCAATAATCTAGGACTCATCTCCGTGTCCCAGGTCGGAGAGCTGGCAGTGCCACCTATCCGCATTGTTAGCCAAAGCTGCTGATTCCAGTTCATGTTAGACGGAAAAGCCGTAATTGATCCGAGATTAGCTGTTAGATAGCCATTAACAACATGAATGCCGTTTGAGGCACTAACGAGGTAGTCCTCCGTCCACAGACAAGCTGAGTCTCCAGTACAAC
Organism: uncultured Candidatus Saccharibacteria bacterium; assembly: GCA_964560315.1. Taxonomy (GTDB): domain Bacteria; phylum Patescibacteriota; class Saccharimonadia; order Saccharimonadales; family UBA4665; genus CAVPPA01. Next base: position 4,522 of record CAZLLA010000024.1, on the reverse strand, counting down.
TGCCTTGGCTGGAACCAGACGAGCTCGCTGCATTGTATAGCTTAAATTCGACATTATAAGTGCCGTCTGGGGCTATATTACCAGCCGAAGACTCAAGTCTAGCTTGAAAATTAATAGTGCTGCTCGTAGCCGCATCTGTTAGTGGTGAAAATGACAGTGACAAAACAAACGCCCATCCAAAGACAGCAAACATCCCCAGGACAGCAATCTTGAGGATGCGACCAAACAGTTCCGCTTTTTGCGATGTTTGCAGGCTCATTTTAGTTTTGAATTTTATGTTTTCGCGACACCAGGACCATTTTTTTGTTTTAGTCCATAATCAGTATTATCCTCTTGTCAACAGATAGGTGCAAGTCGTATTGAGTATAAAAATTATTCTCTGTTGAGCCTTAGACTAACTAGATCTCCATAGTTATTATGTTGTAAATATCAGTCCAATTAAATACAACTAACCCTTAAAAGTTGCGTCAACATTAGTTCTTATGTCGGCTTAACAGCAAACCGCAAACCACTCGACCTTAAACTTTCAAAGCAGTCTAATAAGCATTTATCCACAGGTAAATTTCAATCATTTGGTAATGCTGCCTAGATAGTGATCGTGTTAAATTTCTCCCTTTCGCATTATGGTACGTGGCATCTGTTGGCCCGGTCAAACTATCGCGGGTTACGGCAGCCTGGTATCCTCTTAGCCTAAAAACACTATTAACTGCAAAACAACCGTACCCATTTAAATCACTATCATATAAAGAAGCAAACACCCCCGAGGTTTGTCTACCCAGGGGGTGCTTGAGAACTTTTCCGCATTTTTACGATGTTTATATGCGCATTTTGGTTTTATAATTTAAACCCGATCTAAATCTAAATGATTTAGAACCGATGCTTATTTTTTGGACTATGCCCGGAAACCCTAGCTCTAATCCTTAGACTATTATGGTCTAGTGAACCGCTCTCAACAAGAGTAAACTGAACAAAAATCGTAAGAGTTAGTAAGACAATAAAAGTAAGGCTTTAAATGTTAATTTGTTGTTTAAATCATTACAAAGTCAGCTATTTCTCCTAATTACATAAACTGATTTGTCTTATTAAATATCTTTGGAAAGGTTTATCAGTAGTTATATTAACTACACCCCAATAAAGCTCGGATAGTTATCCACAATTGGCAGGTTTACGTTTGATTTTGCTGTTGAAATTTATAATTTAGGGTCAAAAATTTGAACTACTCAACTACTCAATCCTGGTTATTTTTAAGCTTGTCTGGTGCTGGCGGTGACCGTGGATTTTATGAACACGCTTTTTGGCTTCATATCTGATTGACAGCACTTTTTCGGCTTTTACATCTTTGTCTATAATATCTGCCGTCACCTTAGCCGATGTTACTTGTGGTGTGCCAATATTAATTTTGTCTTCATTAATGACTAGCAGCGGATTAAACGAAACTGTCTTGCCTTGCTGCTCCAATAGCTCGACATTAACTGCTTCACCTTCGTGAACCAGATATTGTTTACCGCCAACCTCGATCACAGCTTTTTTCATAGCAATCATGCTTTCTGTTAGTAGGATTAGATTACCATCAGATACTATCAGATACGGATGTATCTGTAAATAGTACCTTACTCCGTTGTGTTTCTTAAACGAGTAATCTTACATTTACATCTACGCTATTAACGTCAAGGATTTTACTTTTTATTAATCCGTTCGATAGCTATACCTAACGTCTTGTTATCAACCAAAACGTCTTGTTTGAAACCATTTACTACGTTATTTTGATGAACTAGTTCTAGGGCAAGTGCTTCGTTTTTTATAATATCAGTGTGCTCGTTAATGGCCTTTTCTAGTTCATCATCCGTTGTCACAAGTGACAAGTTTATCCGGTCGTCAACATCTAGACCTGCCTCTTTACGAGCACTTTGTATTTTGTGTACAACATCACGGATTAGACCTTCACGTTTTAGTTCCGGTGTAACCTGTATGTTTATCTTAACTCCATCGCCCCACTCAACAGATTTAATATTTAATTCTTCAGCTATTAATTCCTTATAGAGATCTGGCAGCTTTGGGACAACCACAGAGGCTAGCGGTTGACGAACTCTGATCTTTGCTTCAGCCCTTTGAGCTAATCCAATTGTGATATATTGCCTAGCCTGAGCCATTTGATCCAAAAGCGGTTGATTGATTTCGTTAGTCTGCGGCCAATCACTTAGATGAACTGATTTCGGTAAATCTGTGCCCTGCACCAATTCACGCCAGATAAAGTCTGTCAAAAACGGCGAGAAGGGCGCCATAAGCTGACAAAGTCTTAACAGCACAAAGTTTAGTGTTGAATAGGCCTGCTGCTTATCGGCATCGTCTTCGCTTTTCCAAAAGCGGCGACGTGATCGGCGAACAAACCAGTTGCTGATATCGTCAAGAAGGTCGCTGATCGGCCGTGTGGCCTTATCAAGGTGATAGTCATCCATTGCTTTAGTAACCTCTTGGATAGCTGAATTTAAGCGTGATAGCATCCACCGATCAAGCACGTTACTGCTTTCGGGCTCAACTAGAGGCTGAGTTAGTTTCCAGTGATCAACGTCGGCATAAAGTTTGTAAAAACTGTACGTGTTATATAGCGTCATGAAAACCTTACGCTGAACATCTCTTAAGTAATCAACGCTAAAGCGCACATCTTCACCGTTGACGATTGGGCTACTAGCCATAAAAAATCTTAGGGTGTCGACACCGAATTGATCAAATATCTCGTCCATCGGTGCATAATTCTTTTTTCTTTTAGATAATTTCTCGCCATCCGCTGCGACAATCCAGCCGCTACAGATTACGTTTTGAAAGGCAGGTTTATCGAAAAGTAGAGTTGCCAAGACGTGCAAGGTGTAAAACCAACCCCTTGTTTGATCGATTGCTTCAGCAATAAAGGTAGCCGGGAAACATTTTGACCACTCATCAGCATTTTCAAACGGATAATGATCTTGAGCGTAAGGCATTGAGCCAGACTCGAACCAACAATCAAAGACCTCTGTTATGCGCTTAGCTTTTTTTCCAGAAGTTGTTAATATTTCAACGTTGTCAATAAATGGCCTGTGCAGATCGCCGATACTATCAGGGTTAATCGCCTTTTGCTTGAGCTCTTCAACACTACCAATGACAACTACTTCACCGTCATCGCTTACCCATACTGGTATGGGCGCTCCCCAGAAACGGTTTCGACTAATTGACCAGTCCCGGGCATTTTCAAGCCAATTGCCGAAGCGTCTATTTTTGATATGCTCGGGGACCCAGTTAATTTGCTGGTTATTGCTTACTAGTGCGTCCTTCATGGGCGAAACTCTTATCATCCATGAGTCGGTCGCATAATACAGCAGCGGTGTGTCACATCGCCAGCAAAAAGGATAGGTGTGAATAATGGTTTCGGCTGAGTAAATGCTACCCTTGTGGGTCAAATATTCTATGATCGTTTCGTCTGCTTTTTTGAAAAATTGGCCACCTATCTCCGTTGGTAAATCAATGCTTGTTTTTAATTTTCCAAATTCATCGACCGTAAGCAACACCGGCAGATTATGCTCTTTACCAAACTGAAGGTCGTCTTCGCCAAATGCCGGTGCGACGTGCAAAACTCCCGAGCCTTCGTCAATACTGACAAAGTCAGCTGGCCAAACATGGTATAAGTCGGCAGTATTAGTATATTCGCCGAGGTTACTTAGATTGAAAAGTGGGTGATAAGATAAACCAACTAGTTCTTTGCCTTTAACCTCTTTTGTTATGCGATAAGCTTTAACATCGAGAATACTCAGTCGATTCTTGGCCAAGATTAACACTTCGTTGTTATTATCGTCGTCCCTGAGCTCGACATAGACATATGTAGCCTCTGGGTTAACTGCAACAGCCGCATTGCCAGGCAAACTCCACGGCGTAGTTGTCCAACCCAGTAGCGAAATGTCCTGGTCGACGATTTTAAATTTAACGAAAAGACTTGGGTCGGCTATGTTGTCTTGATAGCCCTGGTTAAGCTCGAAATTGCTAAGTGGTGTGGCACAACGTGGGCAATACGGGGTAGATCGAAAGTCCTTGTAGACTAAACCCTTATCATAAATTGTCTTGAAGACCCACCAAACACTTTCAATATAATTCTCATCAAGAGTGGCATACGATTTTGAGTAATCTGCCCAACGACCAACTCTCCGAAACATCTGTTCCCAAACATCTCGATATTTGAAAACTGATTCACGGCATTCGTCATTAAATCTATCAATACCATACGAAACAATGTCTTGTTTACCCCTGAAGCCACGCTCCTTTTCAATGGCATATTCTACAGGCAGCCCATGAGTATCCCAACCGACCCGGCGAGGTACGTAGTAACCCCGCATTGTCTTGTACCTAGTAACAGCGTCCTTAATGGTTGTTTGCACAAAATGTCCATAATGCGGAACACCGTTTGCAAAAGGCGGGCCATCGTAAAAACTAAATATTTCACGCCCTTGCCGTTCTTCAAGACTTTTTTCAAATGTTTTCTCCTGGTCCCAGGTTTGCA
>CAZLLA010000023.1:0-17077 GCA_964560315.1 uncultured Candidatus Saccharibacteria bacterium | reverse complement strand
AGGGTGATCTAGATGCTCTGGTAGCTAGTAACGTTGACAGCCAAATCAATACAGCCAATCAAACAATAGTTAATGACGGTCTCTCAAGCGCTGCTTTCGGTGTTGTTAGTTCGGCTAGCGGCAACGAGCAAGTGTCATTACTGACAACAGCTGTTGTCGGGCCAAATATTAGCGCAACGAACATTAAAAAGGAGGTCGCTGGTAAAAGAAGTGGCGATGCACAAACATTCATTAGCCAGTTACCGGGCGTCACAAGTGCTAAGGTCTATCTAAGTCCGTTTTGGGTCGGATCGGTTCCTACAAACCCCGGCAAGGTAACTGTTGATATTAGCAAGGCTCATTAGCTGCCATGACAGTGAGTAGCGGCACTATCGCAGCACTGGACCTGGGTACAGCACGAGTTGGCGTTGCTATAGCAGACTTGGAAGTTGGGTTGGCTCATCCAGTTGATACCTTGCATAATGACAACACGTTAATTAAACGTTTACGTGAGCTCCGTGATCGAGAGCATGTCACCCAACTGGTTATTGGATTACCCAGAGGTCTGGAAGGACAAACGACTTCTCAAACCGAAGTTACCCAAACTTTAGGCTTGAGCTTGGCTGAACAATTGGAGCTGCCGGTTATCTGGCAAGATGAAGCACTAACATCAACTCAGGCTGAAGCTGAACTTAAGTCTCGGGGCAAACCTTACGCCAAGGAGGCTATTGATGCCCTATCGGCGGTCTATATCTTGGAGGATTATTTACGTGCCAAAGTATAGTATTAATAAGAAATTGCATCGACTACCACGGCGTGTCTGGATAATCTTGTCGGTTGTGGTAGTGCTGGTTATTGTTGGCACAGTGGCCGTCCAGCGGGTCTACTACGATAATCTCCAGCCGGTTAGCAGTAGTACAAAATTGCAATACGTAACGATTGCTAGTGGCCTAGGTGTTGATCAGATAGCTAATCAACTAAGAGCCGATGGTTTAGTGCGTAGCAGTCAGGTTTTTGAGTGGTATGTCAGTATTCACAATGACCGCGACGCGCTTCAAGCTGGTACCTACAGTTTTTCGCCTAGCCAGAGCACTGCAGAGATAGCTGAAGCTATCGCTAGCGGCAAAGTGGCCACTAATCTAGTAACTATTTTGTCGGGCCAAACATTATCACAAATTCAGCAAACTTTTATCAAAGCTGGTTTTAGCCCAACTTCAGTGACAGCTGCTTTTAATGCCAGTTTGTACCGAAGCAACTATCAAGCATTAGCCGATAACCCGTCCACGGCCAGTCTAGAAGGTTTCTTATGGCCTGATTCATATCAAAAAACGGCTACTACCAACCCGTCGCAAATTGTGGCCGAGGCCTTGGTTGAAATGCAACAACATCTGTCGACCGCTATTCGAAACGGTTTTGCTGCCCAAGGATTATCCGTTTATCAAGGTGTAACGCTTGCTTCGATTGTTGAGAAAGAAGTGCCTGATCAGAATGACCGCAACCAGGTAGCCCAAATTTTCCTAAAGAGATTACAAATTGGTATGCCGCTCGGTTCAGACGTAACGGCATATTATGCTGCGGCTCAAGCCGGCCTAGCTCCAACTCTGTCTTATGATTCTCCGTATAACACCCTACTGCATACCGGTTTGCCACCCGGTCCGATCGGTACTGTCAGCGTTGGATCTCTAGAAGCAGTGGCCCATCCGGCTACTACCGATTGGCTCTACTTCGTGACTGGTGACGATGGCACGACGCACTATGCCCAAACACTTCAGCAACACGAAGCCAATATCAGCCAATACTGTCAGAAATTATGTTCCCAGGATTGACGATCTTGATACAAAATTTAAGGGGTTGTGACTTGCTTAGGAGCAGCAGTCTTTGCTAAAATGCAACCCGTAGCGTAATACCTGCATTTAATCTCACACCGCGTTACGCCTTTACCGGATATTTGTTAATCGAAACAAAAATGTGACGATCGCAGCTTGTCAAAACATTAAGGCCGGTAAAAGTCCGAACCGCACTGCCGGTTTCAAGGAGCTAAAACATTAGTAATACAGTTCCGCGTGCTACGACATCTACCCGTCTGGACCTATCTATGGTCGAATCAAGGGCGGCTAGGCTAGCTCGTTTGCGGACTTGGCTCTTGCGTAGAACCATCCGAAGACGGACTTTTCGCGCTAGTCTGATTGCTCTTAACCTTGCTTTGCTTCTAGCTGTTTTAGGGGTGGTGATACTTTATCCGAATAATCCCAATAGCTCGCAGCCAGCAGCGTCGGGCACCGGTCAAGCGGTTGCTGATGCACCTGTCGACCAACTAGCCTCGGTTAATATAGCCTTGACGGTCGCTCGAATGGTTAATCTACCGGAAGCTGCCGCTGTTGCCAACCAGGCTGATTCACAAGCCATTGAGCTTAAACAATCGATAGCTTCAACTAATGATACGATTGTTGACAAACCCCAATCAGTTGTCTCAGCCTTCATTTCCAACAAAGATATTCACACCTACATCGCTCAGTCTGGTGATTCTGTCGCATCGGTTGCCGCAAAGTTCGGCGTGACTTCAAATAGTATTTTATGGTCTAACAACTTGTCCGCCGACAGTCTGACGGTCGGTCAAAAACTTTTTATACCTCCAATTACAGGCATTGTTTATACCGTAAAGACGGGTGATACGCCGGCGACCCTAGCAACTAAATTTAATGCCAATGAAAGCCAGATTATTGCCGACAATGATGCTGAGATCAGCAGCTTACAAGTTGGTGAGCAAATCATCATTCCTAACGGTACTGAAACTCCGGTGGTTTCGTATTATTCCTATGGTTTCGCTTGGGGATCAAACGCCATTTATGGCTTTAATGGCTATGACTGGGGAGAATGCACCTGGTATGTCGCCACACAAATAGCCGTTCCGGCTAACTGGGGTAATGCCTCAACTTGGGCAGCTGGTGCTGAGGCAGCTGGCTGGCAGGTGAGTTCAGTACCAACTGTTGGTGCAATTGCCCAGACACCATATTCTGCTGGTGGCGAAGGACATGTCGGGATTGTTGTAGCAATCAGCGGTAGTGAAGTTGAAATTAGAGATATGAACGACTACGGTGATGGTGGTGGCTTTGACAAAGTTGGCGAAGGCTGGTCACCGATCAGCTCCTATCCAAACTACATTACGCCCTAGTAGATAAAGTGACAGTAACAAGCCCGGCGGTCTATACTAGCTATCATAGATGAACTTTATAGACAAAGTTGAAGTTAGTGTTGAGGCTGGTGACGGTGGTAACGGTCATATTAGTTTTCGACGCGAAAAATATATTGCCCATGGTGGCCCCGACGGCGGCGACGGCGGTAAGGGGGGCGACGTTATCCTGTTAGCCAGTCGTAATCAAAACACTTTGGCTAAGTTCCGCTTTCAGAAAGAATTACATGCTGAATCGGGTCAGGGTGGCGGTAAACGTCGCAAACACGGTAAAAGTGCACCCGATATGTTAGTCGATGTACCGGTCGGAACGATGGCCATTAGTCTTGAGGGCCAAGTCTTAGCTGATCTGACTAATGATGGACAACAAGCCGTGATTGCTCACGGTGGCCCAGGCGGCTTTGGCAATGCTCACTATGTCAATAGCACTAGGCAAGCCCCACAATTTGCCGACAAGGGTGAGGCAGGTGAAAAACTTAAGCTACAGCTGGAATTAAAAATGATAGCCGATGTTGGCTTAGTCGGTTTGCCCAATGCCGGTAAATCGACATTACTGGCTAGGCTGACAAATGCACGGCCCGAAATTGCCGACTATCCATTCACAACACTTACCCCTAACCTGGGTGTCGTTGATATTAGTAAAGAGTCCAGCCTATTGTTCGCCGATATTCCCGGTTTAATTGAGGGTGCCAGTCAGGGCAAGGGACTAGGCCATGAATTTTTGCGGCACATCGAACGCACGGCGGTCATTGTTCACTTAATTGATGCCTATCAAGAAGATGTCGTAAAAGCTTACCAAACAATAGTTAATGAGCTGCGACTTCACAATATAGCTCTTGCCAAGCGACCAGAAATCGTAGTTTTAAATAAAGTTGAAGGCTTAGACGAAGAAATGGTCGATGATTTAATGGTTCGACTCCGAAAGATTGTACCTAAACAGACACCGCTGTTTGCCATTTCTGCCCAAAGTGGCTTGGGCTTAAAGAATTTACTTTTTTCGATTGAAGAGGTTGTTCTTAAAGCTCGACGTAAGGCCCAACGGCTGAGTGTTAAAGATAAAGTTCCAATTCACACCCTGCCCAATAGCACCGATACCTGGACCGTTGAAAAGCAGGATGACATTTTTATGGTCAGAGGTGATAGAATCGAACGACTAACTGCCCGGACCGACTTCAAAAATACCGAAGCCGTCCAACACCTGCGGGACATCATGCACCGCCAGGGTATTATGCACGAGTTGCTCCGCCAAGGTATTATGGTTGGTCAGCAGATTAAAATTGCCGACAAAGGTGAATTAACATATTAAAAAGATGAGTTTTTTCTTTTATGACCTAGAGACCAGCGGTTTTAACCCAAGATCGGCACGGATTGTACAGTTTGCGGGTCAACGGACGGATATGGAGCTTCGACCGATTGACAATCCAGTCAATCTTTTCATCAAGCTGACGCCAGATATTTTGCCCGATCCTGAGGCCGTCTTAGTAACTGGCATAACTCCGCAAATGACTCTCGCTGATGGTGTCACAGAAGCTGAATTTTTGACAACTTTTTATGATACGGTTGTAGCCGACGACACGATTTTTCTCGGGTTTAATTCGATTCGTTTTGATGATGAATTCATGCGCTTCATAAATTATCGTAATTTTTATGACGCCTATAAGTGGCAGTGGCAGAACGGTTGTTCACGGTGGGACTTACTTGATGTTGTCCGTATGACTCGCGCTCTTCGACCAGAGGGTATTAATTGGCCGTTTGATAGTACCGGCCACCCAGCCAACCGTCTAGGGCTGCTGGCTGAAGTTAATAAGCTTAACCACACCAATGCTCATGACGCGCTGAGTGACGTTAACGCGACGATTGCTTTGGCTCAACTAGTTCGCCGGAAGCAGCCCAAGCTTTTCGATTTTTTACTATCACTGAGAGATAAGCAAAAAGTGGCTGAGCTTGTTATGGGTGACCAGCCTTTTGTCTATTCTAGCGGTACCTACCCAAGCGAGTTTGAAAAAACAACTGTGGCTGCCTTTGTTGTTCAGCCCTCCGAGAGACAAACAGCCATAGTCTTTGACCTGCGTTTTAATCCTGACGAGTTTGCGAATCTATCCGTGGCTGAACTTGCTAGGCGTTGGCAAGTAAAGGCTAGTGACGATGCGCCATCACTTCCAATCAAGCTACTTCAATTTAATCGTTGTCCAGCGGTGGCACCGCTAGGCGTTCTTGATGGTCCCTGCCGAAAGCGTTTGCAGCTAGACGAAGCAGTCATTAATGATCATTTTGGGAAGCTAAAGGGTCTAAAAGGCTTTGCAGAAAAGTTAATCGAAGCCCTCGAGTTAAGAGATAAGCAAAGACAGACGGAATGGACCAGCGACGATCAATCAGTTGATGGCCAGCTTTATGACGGCTTTTTTGACAGCCACGACAGTAATCTATTACCCGTCATCCGAGTCGCTAAACCTGACGAATTGGGGGATTTTATTGCCCAAATTCATGACCCAAGACTTCAGGCTTTGTTACCACTTTACAAAGCACGTAATTATCCTGCGAACCTGACGGCAGAAGAAAGAGAAGCTTGGGAGACTTTTTGTCAGACCCGCCTATTATCTGGCCAAACTTCTAGCCGGTTGGCTAAATACATGCAGCACATCCAAGAATTGGCTAGTACCACTAATGATCAAACGCAAAGATATATCCTTGAGGAACTACGGTTGTACGGTGAGTCGATTATACCTGTGGAACTGTAAATTTGGTGTGTCGAGTGGCCCGCCGAATGGCCAGGTAAATAGCAAAACTTAGCGGCAGCCGCTTTCTGTGAGCCACAAAGATTATGGTCAACAACAGGAACGTGACCGTGCCAACTAGCCAGTCTGTGAAGTTAATTTGGATGTTGGTACCTGGTATTATGCCAAGCAGCAGTAAATTGATCACAATGTAGAACCTCTGAGTAATTGCGCATTATAGTATTTGTTTGTGACTAACGCAACATAATTGTATTACAGCTTATGTTTATGACTCTTTATGGCTTTCATAACTACTTATCAACTGTGTTCACTAGGATATCTGGAAAAAAATGCTTTCCCAGCGTATAATGGTCTAACTTATGGCAGACAGCATAGTTGTAAAAGGAGCACGTGAGCACAATCTTAAGAATATTGATGTTACGCTCCCACGCGAAAAACTGACGGTCATTACTGGTTTAAGTGGCTCAGGTAAATCAAGTCTCGCTTTCGATACCATCTATGCCGAAGGCCAACGACGCTACGTCGAAAGTTTGAGCGCCTACGCTCGACAATTCCTAGGATTAATGGAAAAGCCAGACGTTGATCAAATTGATGGTTTAAGTCCAGCCATATCAATCGACCAAAAATCGACTACGCGTAATCCACGCAGCACTGTAGCCACGGTGACAGAGATCTATGACTATTTACGTCTACTGTTTGCTCGTGTTGGTGTACCACACTGTCCGCTTGACGGGAACGTTGTGGTTAGACAAACCGCAGCTAACATTATTGAGCTAGTGGCTGCACAATCTCCAGGTGCTCGGCTGATGATTTTGTCGCCAGTGGTGGTTGATAAAAAAGGCGCATTTGAGCACATACCAGAGCAATACCAACGGGCCGGTTTTGCCCGAGTGCGGGTTGACAGTGTAGTCTACGCGCTTGATGAGTTTCCGGAACTTGATAAGAATTACCGTCACAATATCGATATTGTGGTAGATAGGCTGGTCAATAATGAAGCCAGTCGGACTAGGTTAGCCCAGTCAATTGAACAGGCCCTAGATGTCAGTGAGGGTCATTTAAATGTTCTCAATGCTGATACTAATGAGTCGAATAACTACAGTTTAATGTATGCTTGCCCAGATCATCCTGATGTGGCAATCCCCGACCTTGAACCCCGAACCTTCAGTTTTAATAGTCCACATGGAGCTTGCCCGGTTTGCACCGGCATCGGTTCGCGAATGGAGATCGATCCCAGTCTAGTAATTCCAAATGGTCGGTTGACGATTGCTGAGGGTGCGATTAGACCATTCAACCGTTTCTACGCTGATGCTTGGTATATGAAAAAATTACAGGCCATGGCCGACAAACACGGCTTTTCGCTACACGTTCCAACTGGCCAATTGAAGAAGGAAGATGTTGACCGCGTCATGTATGGCACGGGTGACGAAACTTATCGCGTGTCTTTGGGTGGTGGGCGAACCTTCACGACTACTTATGAAGGAGTTGTCCCAAACTTGGAACGCCGGCACCATGACACTGACAGTGACTTTATCCGGAACGACATCGAGAAGTTTATGCAAGAGAAACCTTGCTACGCTTGCCACGGTCGCCGGCTAAAGCCAGAGGTACTGGCCGTGACAGTAGAGGATAAGTCGATTATGGATGTCTGCGACCAATCAATTGACGATGCCCTAGAATGGTTTACTAAATTGAAACTGTCGGACAAAGATCTCCATATCGCTAAACAGATTCTCAAAGAAATCCAGGCTCGATTGCGGTTTTTAGTTGACGTCGGCTTAAATTATCTAACATTACTAAGGGGTGCCACAACCTTATCTGGCGGCGAAGCGCAGCGCATTCGGTTGGCAACGCAAATTGGCTCAGGCTTAATGGGCGTACTTTATGTCTTAGACGAGCCGTCAATTGGCCTGCATCAGCGGGACAACGCTCGTCTCATTAAAACACTTAAAAACTTACGTGATCTAGGCAACACCGTAATTGTTGTTGAGCACGACGAAGAAACTATCCGATCGGCCGACTATCTCTTGGATATCGGACCTGGTGCCGGTATTCATGGCGGGCAAGTTATCGCTGCGGGTTCACCAGAAGAAGTTATCAAAGTTCCTGAGAGTATCACAGCACAGTATTTATCTGGCAAGCTTAGGATTGACGTTCCCAAGACCAGACGATTAGGTAATGGCAAAGCCTTGCTAATTAAAGGAGCTCGAGAGAACAATCTTAAAAATATTGATGTCACAATTCCACTAGGTAAGTTAGTGGTGGTCAGCGGCGTCAGCGGCTCGGGCAAATCTAGTTTGATCAACGACATTTTGGCTAAAGAGTTGCTGGCCCAACTTCATCGAGCCAATACAGCACCGGGCCGTCATGACGACATTGAGGGCATCAAGCAATTAGACAAAGCAATCATTATTGACCAGTCACCCATCGGCCGAACGCCTCGTTCTAATCCAGCGACCTACACCGGTCTTTTTACACCTATCCGTGAACTTTTTGCTCAAGTCCCGGAAGCCCGAATCCGAGGCTATACGCCTGGTCGTTTCAGTTTTAATGTTAAAGGCGGTCGCTGCGAGAACTGCTCCGGTGACGGCATTATTAAAATTGAGATGCACTTTTTACCGGATGTTTATGTAACCTGCGAGGTTTGTCATGGTAAGCGCTATAACCGTGAAGCACTCGAAATCCACTACAAGGGCCACACTATTAGCGACGTCCTGGACATGACTTGCGAACAAGGCCTAACGCTTTTCGAGAATATCCCGACTATCGCCAACAAACTAAAAACGCTAGTCGATGTTGGGCTCGGTTATATTCATTTAGGCCAGTCGGCCACCACTTTATCTGGTGGCGAAGCACAACGGATCAAGCTCTCCACGGAACTCTCTAGACGGGCAACCGGCCGGACGCTCTACATTTTGGATGAACCGACGACGGGCTTACATATGGCCGATGCCGATAAGCTGCTGCACATGCTTCACGCATTAGTTGATGCTGGTAACAGCATAATTGTCATCGAACATAACTTAGATGTTATTAAAAATGCTGACTGGGTCATCGACATGGGTCCTGACGGCGGTGATGCTGGTGGCCGGATTGTTGCCGAGGGCACACCGGAACAAATTAGCAAATCCGAAAAATCCTATACTGGTCAATATCTGAAAAAGGTCTTGCAGTCGACCTAAAAACTAACGCCTGAATTTCTTAAGCACTGCCGTACGAATTTTCGGATCTTTTGCCAGGTGATAGACAACTAGCAGCACGATGAACACTATTATTAGTGCCAACACCAAGTCAACATAATGGCTCAAGCCAGGTATCCGACTGCCCAAAAAATAGCCTAAGCTAGTAACGACTATCGCCCAAACAACATCACCGATGGCATCAAAACTCATGTATTTCGGAATGGACATTTTCCCAGCTCCGGCGGTCAATGGGGCGAAAGTTCGAACGATGGGCACAAAATGGGCCAGAAGCATTGTTTTACTACCGTACTTTTCATAAAAAGTTTCTGCGCGCATCACATACTCGTGTCGGAAAAACAAACTATCGGGTTTACTAAATAAACGTCGTCCGAACTGTCGGCCGAAGTGATAGCCGGAATTATCGCCTAAAATCGCTGCTATTGCAGCCACTAAGATAGTTGCCAGCAGGGGCAATTTGCCGCTGGCAGCCAAAACTCCAGCACTGAGGAGCAGGGTGTCGCTTACCGGAAACAGAAAACCAATTACAATCCCGGATTCAGCAAACACAATAACCGCGACAATCAACAAACCGCTAGCTTGGACTAAGTGAGTTATGTCAAACACTAGTCCATCCTATACGGTTTAGGTCTTACCGTCCAGGGAAAAGATGGTATACTTATATATCACTGAATGTAAATGAGAGAGAAATATGGCTGAAGACTCTATTAATTTGGAACTTGAACTGCGGACTGTCACCGGCAAGGCTGTTAAACATTTGCGCAACGAAGGCAAAACGCCGGCCGTTATTCACGATCACGGTAAGGAGTCTGTTATTGTTCAGGGACCGTACTTAGAACTCCACCGGATTTACCAAAAGGCTGGTAAGCATCATCCGATTAACCTGACGGCGGGGACGAGTAAATACACAGTCCTAATTAAGACAGCCACGTTCGAACCAAGAAATAACCGACTATCTCACATCGTTTTTAATGCCGTTGATAAGAACCAGCAGGTTGAGGCGGAAGTTCCACTAAGACCACGTTATTCAGAGGGTAATGAGTCGAGCCCAGCTGAACGCAGTAGCTTGATTGTTTTAGGCCAGCTGGCATTCGTAGAAGTCAAAGCGGTACCCGATAAAATTCCTGATGTATTAGAATATGATGGCGAAAAACTGATTGAAATCGGCGATCAAATCACGGTAGCTGATTTAATTGTGCCAGATGGCGTCGAGGTATTAACTGAACCAGAACACGTTGTGGCTACTGTCTACGAACCGAGTGCTCTAGCGGCCGCAAACGACGCCGTAGGTGGTGAAGCTGAACCAGAAGAAGCTGAAGCCCCGGCCGAAGGTGAAAATGCCGAAGAAGGCGAGCAGGGCAATGCATCTGCTGATGCCGACAACTCAAAAGAAAACACAGACACCTCTCAGAAACAAGCTGCTGAAGACAAGTAGGCCCTGTTGGCTATCCTTCGATAAAGCCACCCGATTGATGTGCCCAAAGTTTGGCGTATATCCCGTTTTGACCAAGTAGTTCTTTGTGGGTGCCTTGTTCAACTATGGCACCGTTATCGAGTACAATAATCCGGTCCATCTTTTGTATGGTGCTTAATCGGTGAGCTACAACGATTGCGGTTTTACCACGCATAAGTTTCCAAAGGGCATCCTGAACGAGCGCTTCGCCTTCAGAATCAAGTGAAGAAGTAGCTTCATCAAGAACCAAAATTGGTGCTGTTTTCAACATGGCTCGGGCAATCGCGATACGTTGACGCTGTCCACCAGATAATTTGACACCACGTTCGCCCACGAGTGTATCGTAGCCATGCGGTAAGGCGGTAATAAATTCGTGGGCATGAGCCAGTTTTGCGATTGCTTCGATTTCTTGTTGTGATGCCTCAGGGTTACCGTAGCCGATATTTTCTTTTAGAGTCCGGTGAAACAAAATTGGTTCTTGTGGAACGTAAGTAATGTACCGTCTGAGATTTTCCTGGGTTAGCTTACTTATATCCTGACCATCGATGGTAATGGTGCCTCCATTGATGTCATTGAAGCGTAGCAGCAGCCTAGTAAATGTTGTCTTGCCGGAACCAGAATAACCAACCAGGCCTACTTTTTCGCCGGCTTTAATAGTAGCGCTTAGGCCATTGAATAGGGCATCGTCTTGGTCGGCGTGAGTAAACGTAACTTTGTCGAATTTGATAGCACCCCGGCTAATTCTTGGTGCTTCGGGCTGCTCAGGATCCTGAATGTCTGGCTTTTGCTGTAATATGCCAACCATATCGGCGGCATCACCAAACGAACGATTATAGTTGCGGAGGCTATTGTTACTGAACTGGAACAAGTTGTTGGCAATCGTGCCGGTGTAGCTAAGAATTAAAAATACGGTTGCGATGTTAACCTTGAATACCATAGAGCTGACAACAGCCATTAATAGCGATAGAGCCACAACTCCGTTACTAAGGGTCCCGAAGAAAATTTGTTGATTTCGGTGCGCATAAGCCATTCGCCTTAAGTTGTGGCGTGTATTTTCGGTAGCTTCAGCAAATCGAATCCGCTCGAAACTGTTAGCTGCAAAGCTTTTTATGGCTATGACGTTAGTAACGGCGTCGGCTAAATTGCCAGTTTGCAAACTCTCGGCGGCGGCTTGCTCGGCACCGCGACGTCTGACTCCTTTTGTTACGAATAGAGAGCTAATAATGTAAATAATTGAGAAGATTATTAATATAACCGCCACTAGCGGCACGCGTGTGTAAAGGATAATACCCGCAAAAACCAGTGACGATAATAGCGGGATGAATTGAAAAACAGTTGTGTCAGCAAAGCGTATGTAGCTGCCCATTAGTTTATTGGTTTGCGAGACCAATGAACCGCCAAAGTGATTGGCATGAAAATCGGGGCTTTGTTCCAGTAAATGATTAAAGACACGTTGGGCTATGTCTCTCTCTACATTACCTTCGAGACGCCAGTCACAACTATCGATCATTCTCCAGCCGATAATTTCGCTCAAGATTTGTAACGCGGCATAAGCTATAAGATCCGGTCCGAAGCTAGCCCAAATATTGTGTGGTATATATGAGTGGTTGCTCAAACGGTCTATCACGCTGGCTACAATAAGCGGTGGTAAAAATGACCCTGCCAAAATAGTCAGCGGCGCGCTAACTAGTATCCCGATTAACAAATAGGGATAACGGCTGGCGTGGTACCAGTAAAAACGAAGGGTTTGTTTGGCAGTATTCATAATGCGGCCCTCTCCTCAATCGGTCGCAAAAACGCTGCTACATTGGCAGCAGCGAAACGTTAGATAAGTGTTTATAGCTTTGGAGTATAAAAACTAGTACTCCACTCCGGATAAATTCTTATGGTTACTTAATTGCTAAAATGCAAGTACTCATCTTATAATATCTTAACTAGAAAGACAATCCTAAAAGCACGAGTGGGTTAACTTGCATTAATGGAAAAAAACAACGACAGACTGACCGAATACGGCTCAATAACTGTGGAGCATAAAGCTGCTAATGGGTTTACCGAAAAGTCCAAAGAGAAGAAAAGGAAATCACGCCAGGAAAGCCGAGAACCACTATTGAAGGGCCTAGGAGCGTTGGCTGAGCAAAATCCGCCTGAGGAGGAGAGGCAACCAGTGCCCAAAATCAGTAGGGCACCAGAAGTTAGTCACGAATCGTTCAGTAAATCAAAAAACACCGTCTCGGATACTATGAGTCATGAAGAACTGCTTGAAGCCAGTGAGAAAATTGTTGTTGGAGCAACGACCTTGCGTCAAGTTTTTGAAACCCATTTAATAAGCGAGAGGGGTCTTAGGCAAGCAGTTAACGAATATAGACGCAGTGGAGATATCCGAAGACTATTGGCTGAGGAATTACTCATTAAAGAACTCGGCTATGAGCTTGATCCACAACTTCGTGATCGTCGGCCCAACGTCTCTTCTGGCGAAGATTTACCCACTGGACATACGGATTCGTATCCAGAAGCTTCGGTGCCAACTCAAAGCGAGGCTTCATCTCCGGAGATTGTGGCCGCTAAATTTTCGCAGCCGCCTGGGCCACCCATTCAACGCCGAGTGCCTGTGCCTCTCATTATTGCTAATGGCATTGCCCTAATTGTCTTAGCTATTTTATTGTTCGTATTGATCATGATCCGCGTCTAGTGTCTTTGGTTCCAGGCAGTGTTTGATTGATCCAACCTTACTGAGGATATAATTAGAGTGCTATGACCGAGAAATTTACGAAAAAATTAGCAACTCTGCCAAAATCCCCGGGAGTTTATTTTCACAAAGACGCCAAAGGGGAAATTATTTATGTCGGTAAGGCGGCTGTTCTGCGCAATCGCGTCCGACAATACTTTCAACACTCGCGCTCACAAGATACCAAGACAGTAGCTCTCGTCAACGAAATTGCCGATACCGACTGGATGGTAGTCGATAGTGAAATTGAAGCCCTTTTCTTAGAGTCAGAGATGATTCGTCGCTATATGCCACGTTACAACGTATTGTTGCGCGACGATAAGTCAATGAGTTACATCCGTATAGATTATCAAAGTGATTTCCCAACGGTTAGCACAACCCGGCGTCCGCTTGATGATGGGGCAAAGTATTTTGGTCCTTACCTGAGCGCTTTAAGTGTTAGACAGGCACTTAAAGCCATGCGACGTGTCTTTCCGTTTGCCACTAGGCGTCTGCAAGGCCAAAAGCGAGCCACGCTATTTTATCATCTTGGGCTTGATCCTGGCCTCGAGGAAGGCCGAACCTCATTGGTTGATTACCGAGCCAATCTGCGTAGGCTAATGGCTGTCATTGAAGGTAAACGTAAGACTGTTGAAGACGAACTCCAAAAAGAGATGGACATAGTCGCCAAGGCAGAAGATTTTGAAACTGCCGCCAAGTTTCGTAACCAATTGTTTGCCCTGAGAAACTTAACTCGTCAAGTAATTTTCAGTGATAAGGAATTTTTAGATATTAGCAAAGACCATGCCCTTAATGAATTAGTTAACTTGTTAAGTTTATTAGCATTTCCGCGCCGTATCGAGGGCTATGATATCAGTCATATGCAAGGCACTGATGTGGTGGCCAGCATGGTTGTTTTTACCAATGGCGTCAGTAATAAAAGTCAGTACCGTAAGTTTAAGACGACCAAGGAACAGAACGACGATTTTAAGAATATGAACGAGACGATTGCTAGACGCTTCAGTCCCAAAAATATTCAGGCCTGGGGGAAGCCACAGCTTGTGCTGATTGACGGCGGAAAAGGGCAACTTGATGCAGCTATTCAGGCTCGTGACAAAGCCGGCTACGGTCAACTTCCCTTTATAGGTCTAGCCAAAAGAGAAGAGCAGATTGTTATTAGAAAAGATCAGCCAGGTATTCGGCTAGACGAAGCGACGCTTCATAGATTAGGTGGATTCTCTACCGAGACAGGTGATTTTATACTGGTTAATGTGCCACACAGTACTAATCTAATTAAGCTCTTGCAGCGTATCCGTGATGAGTCACACCGCTTCGCGGTTAGTTATCACTCAATTCTGAAAATAAAACGACAAACCACCAGCTTACTTGATGACATCCCGGGTGTCGGGCCGGCATCTCGTAAAAAACTACTTAAGGCGTTCGGGTCGTGGCAAGAGGTCGCCAGAGCTGACCAAGCAAATTTGGCGGTAGTCATTGGGGATCAGAAAGCAAGACACATTCTAGCCTATCTAAAACAGAGGCCGGCTAATTTAGTACAATAACTTTATGACAGCAAGAACACACGATCTGGGAGCAATTACAGCACTCGGGTTAGTTGTGCTGGCTGTGCCGCCGCAATCGATAACACTCGCCACTGCTCTACTGGCAATCCTGGCGAATCAAATCGGTGGTATCACTCCAGATATTGATCAACCAACGGCACCGCTTTGGAGGAATCTGCCAAGTGGCGGCTCACTCGGCCGGGTTGTCGATAAATTACTCGGCGGTCACCGTTTTTTGAGCCACTCATTGCTAGGAGTTATTCTTTTTGGTCTTTTGAGCGGCTTGTTCTTAAAGGCAGTACATCCACTGATGCCACATGTCGATATTGATCTGGTGTGGCTTGCCTTTCTAATTGGTCTGGCATCGCATCTTGTTATGGACACTTTTACCAAGGAAGGAGTGCCTTGGTTGTTACCACTGACAGCAAAAATTGGTCTGCCGCCTATCAAACGGTTTCGAATAACTACTGGCAAGACAGCCGAAATGTTTTTTGTCTTCCCAATGCTGTTGGCCGTTGATGTTTGGTTATGTGCCGCTCACTACAATCAAATCACCATTTTTATCCAACAACACCTGATACGTTGATTGGCCAGACCATATACTGTTAGTCTTAGGGAAAGATATGAGTCAAAACTTCACAAGTAAATTTTTCGTCGATAATCGGGCAAGACTAAGAGATTTATTGCCTGATTCAGCTCCGATTGTCCTAACGGCCAACGGCTTGTTGCAGCGTGGGGGTGATACAAACTATCCGTTTTGCCAAGATGCCAGTTTCTGGTATTTTACTGGCTGCGACGAGCCGGATGTCGTGGTGGTTTTTGATCAAACCGACGAGTACCTTATTGTACCTCAACGAGATAACTCACGGACAGCTTTTGACGGAACAATTGACGCTGTCCAGCTGGGTCGTATTTCTGGTATCAAGACGATTCTAAATGAAGCGGAAGGTTGGCGGCGGCTTGGCCGTCAACTAATTGACGTCAAGCAGCTAGCAACTTTAATGGCTGCCCCGATCTATATGGGGAGGTTGGGTTTGTACTCTAATCCGGCCCGTATGAGATTAATCAAAAAAATAAGGTCACAGGGCAGGCATCTCAAGTTAATTGATATTTCTAAAGATATTGCTAGTCTGCGGGTTATTAAACAGTCACTAGAAATCGCGGCTCTACAGTCAGCGATTGATATTACAATAGCTAGTCTGGAACACATCCAGCAGCTGGCTAAAACAGGCAAATACCACTACGAATATGAAGTTAGTGCCGAGCTAAGTCATGATTTTTTGTGGCATGGGGCCAAGGGGCATGCCTTTGATCCGATTGTGGCAAGTGGGGTTCGAGCTTGCACACTCCATAATACCCATAACAATGGTACTATCAAGCGAAACGAACTCTTGTTGTGTGATGTTGGGGCTGATTATGGCCATTACGCAGCTGATATAACTAGAACATTTAGTTTGAGTAAACCAACAAAGCGTCAACAAGAAGTCCATGGTGCGGTTTTAGAGGCGCAGACGTTTGCTCTTACGCTGTTACGCCCAGGGATTCTACTGGAGGACTATGAAAAAAAGATGAAGCAGTTTATGGGCAGGAAGCTATCACAGTTGGGGCTGATTAAAACGGTCAATCGCGAAAGCGTTCGCCGCTACATGCCGCACGCCGTATCTCACTTTTTGGGTCTCAATGCTCACGATGTTGGTCTGTATGATCAACCGCTAGAGCCAGGCATGGTTTTGACGGTTGAGCCGGGTATTTATATCCACGACGAGGCTATTGGCGTACGAATTGAAGACGATATTCTGATAACCAATCAAGGTAGCATAGTTTTAAGTGACAAGTTAGCGCGAAACCTTATCTAACAATATTACCGACTTGTTCGTTTGCCATAAGCTCTTTACAATAGTAGTCGTGAGCCGCTTTCTCTTAAGATTTATTGTTCGGTGGTTCGTCTGCAGTCTTGGTCTGTGGATGGCCGCCAGGTTCTTGGGCGGCAGTATCAGTTATGACAATAGTCTGGTGGTGATTGTGGTAGCCGGAGCTTTGTTGGCTATCATCAACATAATCATCAAACCCATTCTAGTCATTCTGTCCTTACCAGCCATTCTGTTTACTCTTGGCCTTTTCTTGGTAGTCATTAACGGGCTGACTGTTTTCTTGGTTAGTGCGCTTTATCCTTCACTTCATATTACAAATTTTTGGGCGGCCATATTTGCAGGAATAGTTATAGGACTAGTAAACTATCTTGTGACCGCTATACTAG
>CAZLLA010000022.1:0-17549 GCA_964560315.1 uncultured Candidatus Saccharibacteria bacterium | reverse complement strand
TCAATATGCGCAATGATACAAAAATTGCGGATGTGATTTTGGTCCATGCCAATATATTACATCTCAACCGGGACAGGCTTTACGATAATCCGCTTGATCCGATCCAGCAGCGGTCGGACTTCTTCAACTCCGAACAAATACGACACAGCAACGTGGGTACCAAAAATAACAGCTGATATGATTAGCAGCTTACCACCGAGTGTGATGAACCCTCGGTCAGACGCACCCAATGGGAAGAACGACAGCATGATATAACCAGCCATCAAGCTAAAACCGCTGACTGACACAATCCGGGCACAACCACCCAGGAAATCCCGATCAAATAGTCGGGTATCCCGAATCGCCATTATAGTCAGCAAGACAATTACTTCTGCCATACCGACGATCGATTGGGCGATCGCTAGCCCAGCAATACCGTAGGCGGACGGTCGAGCCAAAATCGTGACCAGTATAATATCTAAGACGATAGCGAAGATTGAAACAAAAAGCGGCGTTTTGGTATCTTTTTGAGCATAGAACCAGCGCGAGATAATCGTATAGATAGTGCCAAAAAAGATGGCCAATGCCAGATAGCCAAAAATAAGAGCAATCTCAGGAGAATTTTTGGCATAAATCAGGCGAGCCAAATAGCCACGGGCAAAGTAACCGACAATTACAACTGGTAGCGTAATCCAAATCATGACCCGCAAAATCCGTAAGAAATCACGTCTAAACAAATCTGGACGACCTTGACTAAGGCGGCTGTTGAGCCTTGGAAAGGCAGCGGTTGAGATAGCCGTCCCAACCAGCAAAATGGGGGCTGTGCTCAAAATATAAGCATTATTAAAGTAACTGATGTAGCCCGTCCCCAGGCCACGGGCAAAGTGAGTTTGAATGATTGATTCCAACTGGTCAATGCCCTGGTCTAGTGAGCGCGGTGGTAGTTGGCGAAGAATAACATGGAAATCTGGGTTCCGCCAGACAATGCGTGGCCGCCAGTGAAAATGCACTCGGTTCATGCCAATCAACACGATTAAAAGTTCTAGAATTGCGCCTAGTAGCGCTCCCAGACCGAGGCCAACGATGCCAATGTTGTCACGAAAGAGGTAAATGCTGATAATAATCGAGAGATTATAAAAAAGTGGCGCGATAGCGTAGAAGAAGAACCGCCCAACGGTTTGTTGCATGCTGGTCAGAATACCGGTGATCGTAAACAATAATGGGTTGAACGCTATCAGCCGCATGATATCCACGGTGGTATCAAGCTGACCAGCTGTCATTTTCGGAGCTACCACGTATTGGACTAACGGTTTGGCAAAGACGAAGATGATAACCCCGACGACTGCCATAATAACAGCCAGTAAGTTAAGTAGACTTGAGGAAAGTTCCCACATGCCGTTTTTATCACCCTTATGCAAATGGTCGGATAGAACTGGCATAAAGGCGACTCCTAGTGCACCAGCCGCAACCGTAAAGAAGAAGAAATCAGGGATGTTAAAGGCTGCGAAATAAGCGTCGGTACTATGTGGACCAAGTGCCGAGAAGTTGGCATTGACCAGCTTAGTGCGTAAGAAACCGAGCAGTGAGGTGCCCAAAGAAGACGCCATCAGCAGCATTGCTATATTGCTGAGCGTCACTCGTCGAATTTTTTTGTTTGTAGCCGGTGGATTCATGTGGTACTTTTTTTAAATCACGGATTATATCGCTGCTTGACAGTATAAAGCAGTCTGGGCCGTGATAACACCCTAAACCTGACTTGTTTTAGCTAAAACACTTATTCTTTCAGGTCGATGACGTCTTCTGGTGCTAGATCACGTAGGCTACTGGCTGGTCTTTCGAGAGTATTTGACGTCGAAGAATGTCGGCGACGACGGGAGCGGTGACGCTTTGGTCGTGATTCGTCATCCTGAGAAACGGACTGGCCAACTGCATCGCTGACCATTTGACTATGAACAACTAGCGGTGGCTCTGGGGGTTGTGTCGGGTTAGTCGTCTTGATCGGTGGTTGAACTGGCTGAGATGACTGAGGAGTTGTCGGTTGGGCTGGGCTGATCGGAGTAGTCGGATATGGATTGTTGGTATCGAGTAAGTAACGTTCACCGACATACTTTTCAACATAGCCCCGACTAGATGCGTAAAGACTTCTGGAATGGTTAATTATGTTATCAGTTTCATCAAGTTGCAGCGGTGGTAGGTTAAGTGTTACTGCTGAGAAAGCCGGCACTTTCTCGCCTTCAATTGTCATACTGACCACAAAGTGACGGTTATGCATGTGCACCAGATCGTGTTCCAAAAACTGTGGTTCAAAGTAACGCTGCATCGTCCCGGCGTCGTCAGCACCCATTCGAAAGGCGATAATTGAACCCACGTTACCAAAAACTGCATCTTTAACTTCAATTGACATCTGGGCGATGTATTGGTTAGCGACTGTTAGGTTCAGGCCATATTTTCTGGCCTCACTTAAAATTGTGGCAAAACTGTCGGTAGCAAAGTTTTGGAATTCGTCGACATAAAGATAGAACGGCGTCCGCTCTTCGGCCGGAATGTCGGCTCGGCTCATAGCAGCTAACTGGATTTTGGTGACCATTAATGAACCCAGCAAACTGGCGTTATCTTCGCCTACTAGACCGCGGTTAAGATTAACGACCAGGATTTTTCTCTCATCAATAATTTGCCGAATATTAAAGCTGCTTTTAGGTTGGCCAATAATATTGCGGACTAGCGGATTAGCGGTAAAGGCACCGACCTTATTAAGCACCGGAGCGACCGCCTCGGCGGCAAAACGATCATTCCAGCTCGTGAACTCAATTGTCCAAAATGATTTCACTACCGGATCATTAACATACTTTAAAACGTTGTTACGGAACTTTTTGTCCGTTAGCATACGCGTAATATCCAGCATGGTAGCATCTGGATAATCTAGTAAGGCCAGTAGGCAGTACCGTAGAATGTACTCCAACCGAGGTCCCCACGATTCAAACATTCGTTTTAAAACACCTATCAATTCCGAAACGGTGTGTGATTTAAGCTTTGGGTCAAGTACTTCCATGGGGTTAAAAGCAATCGGGAAATCGGTATCGGCCGGGTTAAAGTAAATGACGTCGTTAGCTCGTTCCTTAGGAATGCGTCTCAGAATATTCAGGGCGTAGTCGCCGTGCGGGTCAATTACCGCAAAGCCGAAGGGGCTATAAATATCTGAGATAGTTAATAATTCAAGTAGACCGGACTTACCAACACCAGTTTGCCCAATAATGTAAAGATGGCGGCCCCGGTCGATGCGCGGCATACCAAACATGGTATTGTGAGCTCGGAAATTGGTGTTAGCGATCGGGCTTAAGTCTTCACGGTAGACAGCCGTGACAATTGGCAGGTTAGCTGGCGGTTCAGCAGTTTGGGCACTGGCCCACAAAATGTACGGTGTTTCGACGTTAGTATGGGGCAAGTGATAAGTTGTCGCCATTTCCTCAATGTTAAGTAGTAACCCGTGCTGGGTGAAAGCCCGCGACCTGTAAGCGGCCAGCACGTAGGGATCATCAATCACCCGCTTTTGTTCAAAGCCGTTTAAATAGGTCATATTAAACTGCTTGTAGCTGGCAATGATCGACTGCATTTGCAACCTAGCTTGGGGAACCGGTACGTTACCACGGTAAACAATCCGTAAAGCGGCTTCAAAGGCCAATTTTTGGCTTTTGGCCTCGGCGCCAGAGGCCCGAACTTGGTCATATTCGACAACCTTGTTCGTCGTATCTTTAACTTCTGGTGGCGTCCATAAAACGGAGAACAAACCAGTCATCTTAACACCGCCGCTACGTTTAATGTCGGCTATGTAGCGTTCACTCTTCTTGTGCCAATTGCTCGGCGCCGGGCGAATCACCAGCTGAATCCAGGCTTCTTCTTCGCTCGTAAATTTGGCTAGGGTGGCCGTGATGGCAGCTAATGGATCAACTTCAAAACTCTGGAAGGTCTTAATCGGCAACGCTTCGTGCGCGATCAGTTTAAGCTCGGTTGTTAACGTCGTTTGAAATTGCTTATCGGGGTTCATGGCATAGTCGGGTACTTCGGATATTTGGACCATCGGGTACTGAGCATAGATCTGCTCTTCAACGTAGCCCTTCAGATAATTCGGTACCCAGACATAAAACCCAATACGCTTTTCTAGTGCGGCAATTTCAAAACTGAGTCGCTCGCGCTTGACCGGTGATAATAATTTCTGGGTTGGAATAGTTAATAAACCATACAGACTGGCAAACATTTGCTCAGCAGCCAGCTCTTTTTTATCATTGGTCCGCGGTACCTGGAGCAATAATACGACACCGCTCTCATCGTGTTCTGACTTATTTTTATCGTTTACTTGTGTTGCCATATAAAAAACCAGACGCTGGCTTTATACCTTATTTTCTCATTTTTTAACCGACAAAGACAGCCCACCAAGCCAAAACTATACTTCTACAAAAGCTGCTGCTCTAATACAAAGCGGCCGCTTTAGGCATTACTGCATCCTTGAAAACTTCGTTGACTTCCTTGCCGTCGACAGTTTCCTTGTCCAACAAGATATCTTTCAATGCTTTAAGATGCGGCAAGTTGGCTTTGATGACAATTCGGGCCCGGTTAGCCGCCTCGGTAATTAGAGACTCAACTTCCTCGTCGATTTGTTTGGCTGTGTCTTCTGAATAATCCCGCTCGTGAACCAGTCGATCGAGCATCATGCCGTCGTCAACGTGAAAAACTTGGTCACGCAAACGCTTACCACCCATACCTTGGTTAACTACCATGTCTCTGGCGATTTCAGCAGCTCGCTGCAAATCATTACCACCACCGGTAGTGATACGATCAGGGCCATAGACGACTTCCTCGGCAATCCGGCCCCCTAAAGCCCGCGCTAGAACGTCCTTAAACTCAATCAGTGAAGTATAAACCCGGTCGGTTGGAGGCAAGAACCAGGTCACGCCGCCAGTACCGCCCCTCGGAATGATGGTAACTTTATGAACTGGGTCACTGTCGGGTAAAACATGGCCGACAATGGCATGGCCAGCTTCATGAAAGGCCGTTAATTCTTTCTCATCGTCAAGCATAACTTTGCTCTTGCGTTCCGGACCAATGGCCACACGCTCAAAGGCCTCAGTGACATCCTGTTCGATAATTTGGGAGTGATTGTTGCGGGCGGCAATAATGGCCGCCTCATTGGCTATATTGGCCAAATCAGCTCCAGACGAACCAGCGCTCTTGGCTGCTAGAGAATCAAGGTCAACATTCTTGGCGAGCGGTTTTTTATCGAAATGGACTTTTAGAATTGCTTCTCGGTCTTTACGATCCGGTAAATCGATATTAACTCGTCGGTCAAAACGACCAGGTCGGAGTAAGGCCGGGTCGAGCACATCGGCTCGGTTTGTGGCAGCTAGAACAATCACATTTTGGCCCTGTTCAAAACCATCCATTTCTACCAAAATCTGATTGAGGGTTTGCTCACGCTCATCGTGACCACCACCCATGCCGCTACCGCGGCGGCGGCCGACAGCATCAATTTCGTCGATGAAAATGATACATGGAGAGTTTTTCTTGGCCTTGGAAAAAAGATCACGCACTCGACTGGCACCGACCCCGACAAACATTTCCACAAACTCGGAACCAGAGATACTAAAGAATGGCACCTTGGCCTCACCAGCCACTGCCCGTGACAATAAAGTTTTGCCCGTACCGGGTGGCCCAATCAGCAAAACGCCTTTCGGGATACGGGCCCCCATTGAAGCAAATTTCTTCGGAAACTTTAAGAATTCAACAACCTCTTGAAGGTCTTGTTTGGCTTCATTGCTGCCGGCAATATCGGCAAAAGTAGCTCGATCTTTTTCGTTACCGTATAATCTGGCTCGGCTTTTGCCAAAACTTAAAGCCTGGTTACCCTGGCCTTGGGCACTCTTCAACATAAAGTACAAAAAAGCACCGATAAAAATACACGGTATTACTATTTCACCGATAGCCAGCCAGTCGGAGGTGCTGGAGGTTACAGGCTTAGCAGAAATGGTAACCTTCGAGAAATTAAATCCTTCACCCTTTAGAGTGGCATTCGGTTCAATATAAGTCTTAACGGTGGCTGTTTTAGCGCCCTTTTTAGTAATGTCTAGCTCGTTGCCGTTGAGAACAATTTTGGAATAATCGCCAGCGTTAGAGTTCGCCACCGCTTCAGTCAATGGGATAGTTTGGATACTCGAAGGTTGGTTGGTGGCAGCCACAATGATTAGTCCAATTAAAACCAGTAGGGCAACAAAACCAACATTTTTGGCACTACGGTAATTCCGATTGTTGGGGTTGCTTTGACCTGGTCGAAATTTACTGTCCATATCGGTGTATTATATCGTGTCCTTTGGCGATTTACTAGCGCTCCTACCCCACGAGTGCCAAACTATTTCGTTTAACAAACAATGAGGCTCCGCCCATTATATCAATCAATGATCCTACTTGGCTGACTTTTGCAGCTACTACCACCCGTTCCAGGGTTTTGGTATCAAAATTACCAACTCCCCTGGCCCGTAACCAGCTAGCCAGAAATTCTCTAGCGACAGCGTGGGGCAGGCTGACAAACCAACCGCGATCTAATTGTCGCAGGTTCGGCTGGCTGTGCATGAGATTAACTAGAGTGATGTCCAGTTCATAGTTGACCCGGCGCATTCGCTCAATGATGTCTATTAATTGGGCTCGGGCTGCATCATCAAACCGAGGTAATATCCGGTGACGAATATAATTACGGAGATATTTTTCGTCAGTGTTAGTGCTGTCCTCACGCCACTTTAAGCCCTGGCTATCAGCATATTCACGGATGGTTTTTTTAGGTAGGTGCAGCATAGGACGTACAACCAGCGACCGACTTGAAAGTGACGTCAGGCCTTTCCGACCTGTGCCGCGGAGTATATTCAGAATCGCCGTTTCTAGCACATCGTCTTGGTGATGGGCCGTGACAATGGCTTTGGCGCCGTGAACTTGCCGCATTCGTTCCAAAAAGGCATATCGAGCAGTTCTGGCGGTTGCTTCGCTGACACCCGGCCCTAATTTGGCTTCTTCATAAACAAAAGTCAGGCCCAATTGGCCGGCCATCTCTTGGACAAACTGTCTGTCATGACCAGAATCAGTTCTGATACCATGATCAAAGTGAGCTACAACTAGCCCTAAATCGACCTGGCGGTGAAGTAAATCAAGCAAGACCATTGAGTCTACACCGCCACTCACGGCTACTATGTACTTACCCGGCTTAAGTGAAATGTTCATATCAGTACCACATATTAGTAATAACGTATCTCAAGACTATGGCTCTAGTATACTAGAGCTGATTAAGCACCACTGCCGACTCTGTTCAACAGATACAATGCGTGATATATTAGCCATGATCTATTCATCATTTGGCGGCGTAGCTCAGCTGGTTAGAGTACAGGACTCATAAGCCTGGGGTCAGTGGTTCGAGTCCACTCGCCGCTACCAATATTGATTTATCTGTTCGATAACAAAAGCCCCGGATTATCCGGGGCTTTAAGTTTTACTGACCAGTAAGATTTATAGTTTACTTAGTAGTCTATCTATACGTAGTAATCTCTTGTCATAAGTACTTACGTAGGCATATTCAGATGCCATATCGCTAATAGTTTTCATGTTCCACTCTTTCCTTTTATTTGTTGATTATTTAAGGTTTTTGTTTGTGATCACAATACATTACATTATACATAAAATTAATTATTTGTCAAAATTCTTACGCAAGTATAATTCATAGACTTTGCTAGAATAAGCTTAATGCACTGGCAAGATTATCTGATATCCGCAGCTCAAATCTGTATAATTTTTTCCTTGTTCGCCAGCATTAAAGGCAAAAGTAAGCCTGAGGTCGCCACCAGTCGAACGAACGCTATTCTTGTTTTTATCATTGCTTGCTGCTTCGTAACTCTTCACCTTTGGTTCTCGGCGGTTACTGCGTTTGGTATTTCGACCGACTGGACTATTCTAGCAATCCAAAAAATTAAGCTCGATAAAAAGCACAGAGAGTGAGAGCTTTCTTAATTATCTGAATAACTTGACATTACATAATACCTTGTATAGCATAGTAGTGTATGAACGAAAATACCGGCTATAATGACGCTGTCCAATCAGAAACTCAAATGCGCAAGGGCATGCTGGTCTACTGCGTACTGTTGTTGCTAAAAGATGGGAAAGTTTACACCTCTGAGATTATTCATGCACTTCGCGCGGCTGAGCTAATCGTTGTCGAGGGAACGCTATATCCCCTGCTAAACCGGCTGGCCAAAGATAAACTCCTAACCTATGAGTGGCAGGAAAGTGAACAAGGACCGCCACGTAAATACTACTGGCTGACTGATGATGGGAAAAAGTTGCTAGAAGATTTAAAAGTCACCTATCACCGGCTAAATACTTCGATTAAAAAACTAGAGGAAGGAAAAACTTAATGAACGAGATAACTAAAATCCACTTGGGCCGACAGGCATTCACAATTTCGGTCGATGCTCATCACGAATTAAAGAAATACTTAGAAGATATCCAGAAACAAGTTGGCGACAAAGATGTTGTCAATGAAATTGAATTACGAATGGCAGAACTTTTGGTAGAACACGGTATAAGCGTGAATAAGGTGATATTGTTAAGCGACATTGAGTTTCTGAAAACACAATTAGGCAATCCGACAGATTTTACAGAAGAAGACACCGTGACTTCCGTTAACACTTCAAGGCAGCCCGAGGCAAAGCGATTGTTCCGGGATACTGATAACGCCATGGTAGCTGGTGTTGCCTCTGGCCTAGCACAATACTTCGGGGTTGATGTCCCCCTTGTACGAATAATTTTCATTATTGCTACCCTGGCCACATTCGGTTGGGCAATATTACTTTACATAGCCCTTTGGCTACTAGTACCTGAAGCTAAAACTTCAAGTGACCGTCTGCAAATGGCTGGGAGACCAATAAATGTTGACAGCCTTAAAGAAATTGTCGAGCGAGCTGATGTCAAGGGTGCCGCTCATCGCGCGAATGCGGTGATAATGGGCCCGATTAATAACGTGTACAGATTCATACTCAAACTCATCGGTCTGTGCTTTATTATCACCGGCCTAAGTGTCTTGTTCGGATTGATTGCTGCCGAGACCTACATTTTGGTACATGGCAGTTCTTTATCACAGTACAATATTTTCCCGATTGGCCTTCGGGAAAACTTACTGCTGGATATAGCTATAGCGGTAGTCGGCCTTATCATGTTATTTATCATTCTCTTCGGCATTGCTATGTTTCAGCGAAAGTGGCCCATTCGAACCTGGGTAACTGGCATGCTAATCGGTTTGATATTTATTGGTAGCGCTGTTGGTGGCGCCCTGGCAGCAGATGTCTACCCAAATGTCCGTGATCGCTACAATGACAATGTCCACGTTACAATCCGCTCACTCACGCCGTTCACGAGCATGAATATCACGGGGCCGGAGGAGAATATTAATTTCCAAACCTCGAATACCTACTCCGTGAGCTTAAAGTATTACGATCACCCAAATTTGGCTAATGTTAAAACCATCGTACAAAACAAAACTCTGGCTATCGATTCCACGCAGTTTGATTGGCATCGTAACTGCCAGATAATTTGCTTCCCTGACACCTACAATCTAGTCATTACCGTATACTCGCCAAATGCTCAACAGCTCGCTAACCAAGAAGGTTATATCCCGTTTCCCCCGCCCAAGCCTGTATATCAACCTTAGACAAAAAACCTCTGTCCCAATAACAGAGGTAACTATATTTATGGTTGCGGGGACAGGACTCGAACCTGCGACCTCGTGGTTATGAGCCACGCGAGCTGCCGCTGCTCCACCCCGCGATAATACCAAGACTTTGACTAAACGGCACTTCACTTAGGAAGATAGGCACATTAACCTTAGCAAACAGAGGTGGTTTTGTCAATTAGTGACTTGCTGTCGGTGCAAAAAGAAATTAACCCAAGCCTTGAGATTACGTTCAAAAGCTGATGACGCGACGGTCGATTTTGTGGGAGGAGCTTTTAGTTGAGGTACTGTGTAAGACAGTGCTACATTCTGTGGCACAATCAGTTCCGTTTCGCCTGGCGCAGCCAGACCAAAATTTTGGCGGGCCGAAAGTTCTAGATACTGATTGCTATTGTAGTATTGGTTCTGCAGTTTAAGATTATTATTCTCTAGTTGCTGCACATCATTCTGTTGCTGAAGTACTGATATTTGTTTCTCAAGCGAATAATTGGCATCAATGGCTTTAACGCCACTCCAACTAACTAGTAAAACAACGATTATAAAGATTGCCTGTCCAGCGAAGCGAACATCACGTAGTTGGTTGACGCGTGTGTATATTGTTGTTGCAGATTGTTTGATTTTGGACTTTGAAAGCATAGATTATACCAGTCTATATTCTAATACACTTATTGCTGCTATACTCTTGTCTGTTGAGCAAAATCGCGGGGATGTAGCTCAGCGGTTAGAGCAGTCGGCTCAATTAACAATTTGGCTAAGTTTAGATTAGGATTGTGCACTTCTTCGTGGCAATTTTGGCATAGTAGTACGCATTTAGCTACCTCTTTGAGGATCGGATCGAGTTTTCGATTCGATAGACTACGCATATCTAACTTGAACTCTTTATCGCCAAGATGATGAAACGACATTGCGGCAATATTGGTCGAGTAGCTACAACGTGAACATTTGCCACCAAGTAATGTAATAAGGTCTAATTTTCGTTTTATTCCTCTCCTTATTTGGGCTTGATAAGATTGATGATATACATTCTTACATCCCACAGAGCAATAAAGCGCTTGTTTACCAGTAAGTTTTTTACTGCAAATACTGCAGTTAGACATATTTTTCATAACAGCACAATACTGTAAATATGCCAAAAAGTTAAGGGCTGCTTATTGGGCAACCAGTAAGTATATCTTGTCAAATTCGGGGAAGCCTAAATTAATAATGGTAATCCCGAGCCAAGTCCCTGGAGATAATTCAAGGAAAGGTGTAGAGACTGAACGGCAGGCATCCCACGCGGATGAAGAGACAGTCCGAACCGCAAACTCGAAAGAGGTAACGAAAGTTTCTGTGGTGCGCATAACCGATTGGTCGCAGGTCCGAGTCCTGCCATCCCCACCAGACAACCTTGTAAATGATTTTTGTATTTAGACATTGGCGGTACCTAATAGATCAAGTAACTCTGAGACTGAATGGGCTCCCATTAGTTCCTCTCGCAATTCTTTAGCACCGTAAAAACCTTGAATATAAATTTTGCAAAACTTGTTCAGTAATACTGGTGGTCGTTCGTCATGCTGCCAAGTTTGAGCAAAAAGCTTTACATGTTTTTCAAATAGAGCTAATTTTTGATCTTTTGTGTAGCTGGACCATGGGCTTTGATCAGAAAAAACAAATGGATCCTGAAAAACACCGCGACCAATCATGATACCGTCAAGGTTATACTGTTGGGCAAGTTTTGTACCCTGTTGTCGGCTGACAATATCGCCGTTGCCGACAATCTTGGTAGCCGGGGCATAGTGATCACGCAGTTCGATAATGTCTCCAAAAACATCCCAATGGGCCGGAACTTTGCTCATCTCCCGGCGGGTACGTCCATGGACAGTCAGCATAGCTAGGTTTTGCTGGAGCAAGAATTCGGGCCAGGTTAGGTCAATGGTGCTGAAACCTAGCCGCGTTTTAACACTGACTGGCAACTTATGATCGACGCCCTCTTTTGTAGCCTGGATTATATCGGCTGCTAGCTGCCGATTATTAATCAGGGCGCTACAAGTGCCATTCTTGACTACCGTTTTGTCTGGACAGCCCATGTTCAGGTCAACACCGGCAAAGCTGATCTCATCTGGTAAATTTAGCTCGCGCGCAAAAGTACCATCAGCCAGTTCACTGGCCGTCTTACGAAAATTGTTGGGGTCTTTGCCCCATAGTTGAACTACTAAAGGCGTGTCTTTAGTAGAACATAAAAGCCTTCTGAGCAGCTTCGGCCGGCCGGGACTTTGTAGACCGTCGACATTAACAAATTCGGTAAAAAACAGGTCAGGCGGAGCACAATCGGCCACAATTTGCCGAAAGACCGTGTCGGCTACATCGTCCATCGGGGCCAGCACAAAAAATGGCTTCGGTAAGCTGTCCAATAAGTTCATTATTTTCTAATTATAGATGCTTTGAGTTCGAGGGCCCTATTCCCAGCGGAAGACGCGGAAGGCAATGATATAAATAATAACCGTCCAAACCGCCATGATGATCAATTGCTCACCAATACCGGCAAATGACTTAGCTTCGGTAGCGATCAACCTAGCCCCGTCAATAACCGGCGTCAACGGCATATAGGTCGTGATTCCCTGCAGCCAGTCAGGCATCAAATAGCGCGGGAAAAATGTCCCGCTCAAAAACATCATTGGAAAGACAATAATATTACCCAGCGGTGCGGCTTGGCGTTCATTTTTAGCCCAGCCCCCAAGCGCTAAACCAATACCCAATATCATGACGATGCCAAAAGCTAAGAAGGCGGCCAGACCAAAGTAATTACCGACTACCTTAAGATGGAAGACAGCTATAGCCACTATGAACATGAGGGCTAGTGATAGCAGCCCTAGAACGGCGTAGCCCATCATAGTGGACAGGAAATACTGCCACACTCTTAGAGGGGTCGTGTGTAGACGACGCAGGATACCCATTTTTTTAAGCTCCGGAAAGACGTTCATTGGGCCGAAGATGCCGGTCCCTAAGATAGCAAAACCAAGTAGGCCGGTAAACGTGTAGTCAAATTGCGACAGACTTAGGGTATTGGTTTGAGTAGACGTCACCGTAAACGGGGTCACCGTTTTAACTAGTTTGGCATTGATGCCCTGGAATTCAGCCTGCAGGACAGACGTTAATGTTTGGGCTGCTTGTTGATCGTTTTCGGTGTAGTGAACAATTGCCTGTCCCGACGGGTAAGTCAGGCCTGGTGACTCAGCCCCAAAACTGGCCGGTAATTCAATCGCCGCGTCAAGCTCACCGCGCGACATTTTATCATTGGCTTGAGCCAGTGTTGTGATAGTCGTATCCACCTGGAAGACTTTCTGCTTGGTTGATTCTAATTGACCAATAAATTGTCTGGCGAATGGGGAGTTCGAATGATTAATAACTGCCACATGGAATGAGACACTGGTGTTGTTGCCAAAAATGCCACCAAAAACAAACAGGAAGATAAGAGGGAACAGAAATGTGAAGAAAAGCGCTACCCGATCACGAAAAACCCGCTTGAGGCTAACGACAAAAAAGACCCAGACGGTAAAGAGTTTGCGCTGCCAAGGAGCAAGTTTAAGGGGCGCCTTGGGGGCATCTGAAGCAGCTGTTGACCTTGAATGACGAAAACGGCTATAAAACCTAAAACCAAAACGCAGGATAATGGCAGCCAAAACGATATAAATAATAATGGCTAGGCTCTTCATGCATCCCTCAATTCTCGACCCGTTAGATCAATAAAGACATCTTCAAGAGTAGCTTGTTCGATATGATGCTTCTTTTTAAAGCCCCTGGCCAGGAGTTGCTTAATTAGGCTCTGGGGGGTATCAAGAGCAATAATCTTGCCGTTATCCATAATCGCCACCCGGTCACAAAGCTGCTCCGCTTCTTCCATATAGTGTGTCGTTAAAATAACACTGATCCCCTGACTTCTAATGCGCTGGACAAGATCCCATAAATGAAGACGGGCCTGGGGATCAAGACCAGTTGTCGGTTCATCCATAAAAAAGACTTTCGGGCTATGTACTAAGGCGGCGGCGATGCTGAAGCGTTGTCTTTGGCCGCCGGAAAGGTTCTCGACGTATTTGTCGGCATCGTCACCTAACTCGACGTCATCGAGATATTCTTTCGGATTAACCGTTTCGCCATAAGCGGCCGCAAACATCTGTAGCGTCTCAGTCAGTTTTGTTTTGTCCTGAAAACCGGGGGTTTGCGGTTGAACGCCAATCATACCTCGAATTTTGTACGGTTCTGCGGCAACATCAACGCCGTCAATGGTAGCCGATCCGCTATCGATACTGCGAAGCGTCTCTATCATTTCCAGGGTCGTAGTTTTACCGGCACCATTGGGGCCCAGAATACCAAAAATCTCACCCTTCTCGACATTAAAACTGACACCGTCAACGGCCGGTTTGTTATCGTAAGCCTTGTGTAAGTCTTTAACCTCTAAGATAGTCTGCGCCATACAGCGAGAAATTATACAGACTCCTTGCCCGAGCACAAAATAAATACCCGGCTCTCGATTTTGAGTGCCGGGCATCTAAGTAAAGTACTAAATATTTATTTGCGCTTGACTGTCAAAAAGCCGTTGCGTGGGTTTTCGTTAACAACGAAACCAGCTGGCAATTCAGCAGCTTCTGGACGCTCGTCCTTGCTGAAGTAGTAAATAGTCTGCTTTTTTCCACCCCGAAGTGTAACAGCCTTTGAGTTTAAGTGGTAAGTTACACCCTTTGAGTTCGTGTGCTTGTATGCCATGTATGCATCTCCCTCTCTTGTAATTAGTTAGTACCCTAAAAATACTCTGATAGCTTTTCGTTTGTCAACCCGTTAATTCAAATTTTGAGCAATATTTAACTATATTACCTCTGTTATTTCGTCAAAAGTCGGTAATTATCAAAATTGTCGATGCAACTACTACTGACATATTGCAACAGCCCAAACCATCCTTCTCTAGAAACTTAGCATAAACGTGGTTGCGCCTAACCAGCTGATGTACTAAACTATCAACGTATATAAGCATAAACTCTAAGTGTGGAGATAACATTCCTATGGATTTTATAAATCGTGTGACACCAAACCAAACACAACAACCTCAACATGTTGGTTCAACCCCAGGATCGGTCGAGTTACCAGGACGCGGCAAAGCTGACGAGAAGCACAACGGCCGAAAGCATGACGTTTTTGAGCGTTGGAGTCGACTAGGCAGCAACATCCTGCTTTTTGTAGTCGCCTTATTGATTGCCACTGTTGCCTGGCTGATCTTTACTGCCTCACCAGCTGCCGAAAATAGCTATATTAACACCTCTAAACTACAGGCAGTCTTCTTAAACACCGGCCAAGTCTACTTCGGTAACATCAAGACTCTGAATAACGATTACATCGTTTTGGACAATATTTACTATTTGCAGACCAGCAACAGTTCCAGTACCAGCTCATCGAGTACTGCCAATCAAAACGTGTCACTTGTCAAGCTAGGTTGTGAACTACATAAGCCATACGACCAGATGATAATTAACAACAGTGAGATTACTTTCTGGGAGAATCTGCAAAGCAATGGCCAAGTCGCCCAAGCCGTGGCGACCTATCAAAAGGCACATCCCAATGGTCAAGCCAGTTGTACTCAACAAGCTACAAGCTCAGGGACAAACCTTCAGAACTCTAGTTCAACAGCTCAATAAATAAAGTTTCCTTTGATCAATTAAGAGACTAATCTGGCCAGTGTCTTGTCAGACGTTGATATAGCCATACACCTACAAAGGTTACGGCACTGGCTGCTGTTGCTAGTAGGGTCCAGCCAGCCAGGTCAGGCGTCCACTGCGGGCTAACAAAATCAAACTCATATAAACTAACCGGTATGCTCGGCAAGCTGGCACCGTGATTTTCGACATATTGTTCGACACAGGGTACTCGGTTGTGTCCCGAAAAGTCAGTTGGATCAAGTTGTTGGCAATAGTTTTCAGCGTTGGTGTAAAGCTGTGAGTTGGCTGCGCTGGCGGCAGTACCAGCCGCCTCCACTGCCCGCTCGTAAGTATATTGCAATTGAATTGGCGGATACGGGGCATTGGGACCGCTCGACAGATCGGTATTCATGTTTGAAGTAACGTAAACCTGTAGATTTTGCAGAGCCTTAACGACATTGCCGTTGTTTTTATCGGCCGCGTAAACCTGATTGCGTAAATCGGCCATCTGCAAATTATTTTGACGCAGCGCAACAACACACACCGAGCCACAGACTACAGCAATCAGCAGAAAATACCACGGTTTAACGTATCGAGGGTTCACCCAGGATTGATGCGAATAACGCTTGTCCATATTGTAGATTGTATACCCTCCTATGAAACATACTGCTCTAAACGTATACTTAGTTTTATGCACGTTTTCTTTGCCGGTATCGGAGGCACAGGTATTTCACCATTGGCGCAAATTGCCCACGAAGCTGGCATAATCGTTTCTGGTTCAGACAAACAATCAACACAGTATATCGACTATCTAAAGGATCACGGCATAACTGATATCCACATCGGCCGTGGGCGTGAGCCTGTGGCTGCTGTACACCAGGCCAGCCCAATTGATTGGTTTGTTTATTCTTCTGCCCTAACACTAGAGAACCCCAACGCTCCGGAATTAGTTTTCTGTCAGGAAAAAGGCATTAAAACGAGTAAACGAGACGAGTTGATAAACTATCTGATAGAGGAGAAGCAACTCCAGTTAATAGCTATAGCCGGAACTCACGGTAAAACTACTACGACGGCCATGGTCATTTGGCTGTTCAAACAACTTGGCTTACCTATCAGTTATTCCCTTCCCGCCAAGGTTTCGTTTGGTGATATGGGTAGTTATGCTAATGGGTCACGTTACTTTGTCTACGAAGCAGATGAGTTTGACCGTAATTTTTTAGCCTTCAAACCCCATTTAAGCCTTATCAGCGGCGTCTCATGGGACCATCACGAAATATACCCGACCCGCGAGAATTACCAAGCAGCCTTTCGGAAGTTTATTTCTCAAAGCCAAGAGACTCTGCTTTGGCAAGAAGATGCTTCGTATCTGGGCCTTAATGATGCCATTCCGCACTTACAGATTCTCAGCAGCAGTCAACCAACGATTGAGAATTTAAAGTTGATGGGGCATTATAACCGACTCGACGGTTGGCTAGCTCTGCAGGCCGTTCATCACATTACTCATCGGCCGCTTCCTCAATTGGTGGAGATCATCAACCAGTTCCCGGGCTTACAGCGCCGGATGGAGCAAATTATCCCCGGACTCTACAGCGATGAAGCCCATACGCCTGATAAAATTCGCGGCGGATTAAGTGTTGCCCTGGAGATAGCCGCCCAAAAGAACCAGCCGGTAGTGGTTATCTACGAACCTCTAACCAACCGACGCCAACACTATATGATAGACGACTATAAGGACTGCTTTACCGGAGTCGAAAAAGTCTATTGGTTACCTAGCTACCTTGCCCGGGAAGACCCTTCACAGCGAATAATTCCTCCCTCCGAAATGATCAGCCATTTGTCTGACCCGAAAATAGCTGAACCAGCTGAGCGCGACAATAATCTTAGGCTAACCATCCAAAAACACTTGGCAGACGGCGCGATGGTAGTCGGCATGGCCGGGGGTGGTGGCGGTAGTTTAGACGAGTGGCTTAGACGAGAGTTTCGTCCTGTTTAGATGGCTGTGCTTTTCAACATCATAATAATCGCCCGGTAGCTTCATCGATCTTGACTGCTCCTTCCCGGATTATCTCAAAAGCATCATCAACTATACGGATAATAGTGACTAACCGGAAATTTCGTGTTGGTTTTTAGCTAGTTTTATCCCTGTTATTCAT
>CAZLLA010000021.1:0-18897 GCA_964560315.1 uncultured Candidatus Saccharibacteria bacterium | reverse complement strand
CCTTGCCGTTCTTCAAGACTTTTTTCAAATGTTTTCTCCTGGTCCCAGGTTTGCAACATTTGCTCTTCTATTTCGGCTAAAAAATGTTTCTTCTGATCTGACACTTATTACCCCTTTAATATAAAAGCACTACTCTTAGACGCTGGAACCCATTTTACTTAAGGGCGGTACCATCCAGTTTCCAAAAGAAGTGCTTCTTTTAGCGCTCACTCGCGGCTATAACGGGCTCCCCGTCAGGTTCTACTACAAGACACTCGTCTAGTTCTTCCTGCTGCTCGCGGCTGATAGACCGCTTCGTCGCTAGTTTACAGCGAAACGCTTATCTAAATCACACGCTCGTACTATACCTCAAGCATCAGTTGACTGCAACACGAGTAACTTATTCAGTTACCAGAATAGGTGTAGTAAGCAATCTCATCCATCAATGGCAACATTTCACCTTCCCAGGACTTCAAGATTGAACCGTCGTCGCGCAATACTAGAATTGCCGGGTAACTCATGACGTCGTAAAGTGTCGCGGTCGCGTAGCCGTCACGTGTATTAACATCCAAAACCTCTAGCCGCCCAGTTTCATGACGAGATTGAAAGTCATGTACAAACGATTCGACGGTTCTGGCTTCTTCCGAATTTGGCCGATATAGGACAAGCACTTTCATCGCGTAAAGTTTAACATATATGCCAGCATACGGTCACGTAAATTGAGCCAATTTTCTATTATGATTTTCACTAAGGAGAGATAACAAGTACCCTGCTCTGCTTAACTACAGCCTGTGGTTGATCCACAAGACGTACAAACATAGCAACTACCTGAGCGCTGTGTTTGATTACCACAGTTGTAACAAAGTGGTGCGGTGCTGTCTTTAGTGGTAGTTTTAGTATCCCTTATGATCTCGACTGATCTTTCTTCAGCTTCTTCGGGCGGGTTTAGCGATTTTTCTTTGGCTAGCTCTCTATTTATTGCTTCTTCTTGGGCTATGTTACTTTGTTGAGGCAATTCTTCGCTAGCTGTTATGAGTTGACTTGCAGCCGATCTATCATCAGTTAGCAGTGTCGTCTGTTGTACGGGCATATCGTCTAGGGATGCCAAACCAAGCTCAAGACGATCGTCGAAAGATAGATAATCAAGAGCTAGACGACGGCAAATATAGTCCGTGATTGAGCTGGCCGTTCGTATCTCTTCATCATCAGTAATCCCAGAGGGAGAAAAGCCTGTATTCATTAAGGTACGGACGTAGCTTTTAAGTGGTACACCGTATTGCAGGCCATGACTAACGGCAATTGCGAAGGAATCCATGAGGCCCGAAAGAGTCGATCCTTGCTTTGAGACGCTTATGAAAAGCTCGCCGGGCGTGCCGTCTTCGTATTCACCGACTGTCAGAAATCCCTTAAGGTCAGCAATGTGAAACTTATAAGTTTTGCTGTTACGCCGTCTCGGCAGCAAACGACGCACCGCTCCTTTGACGACAATCCTATTATTAGCCATTTGGACAGCTGGCTCGTTAGCTACTACCGAAGTTTCCGGCTCTTTCTCGCTACCTTCTTTTTTAGCCATCGATAACGGCTGTGCTACTTTACAGTTATCCCTATAGATAGCGACTGCTTTCAGGCCCATTTTCCAAGCATCAATATGTAGTTGTTCAACATCTTCGACTGTCGCATCTTCTGGCATGTTGACGGTTTTACTAATTGCACCGGATAGGTAGGGCTGAACTGCAGCCATCATTTTGACGTGTCCAAGGTAATGTATGGCGTTGTCGCCCATGGAGCATGCAAAGACCGGTTCGTGCTCCCTCTTAAGATGTGGTGCACCTAATATTGTTTTTTCTGTATCAATGTAGCTAACGATATCTTCAATTTGTGCCTGAGAATAATTCAGGGCACGGAGAGCCCGCGGGACTGTTTGGTTAACAATATTCATCGTCCCGCCGCCAACCAACTTCTTAACTTTTACAAG
Source organism: uncultured Candidatus Saccharibacteria bacterium (assembly GCA_964560315.1). Taxonomy (GTDB): domain Bacteria; phylum Patescibacteriota; class Saccharimonadia; order Saccharimonadales; family UBA4665; genus CAVPPA01. Next base: position 16,943 of record CAZLLA010000021.1, on the reverse strand, counting down.
ACCAAGGTCTGGCTCAATGCCTGTAGTATCACAGTCCATCATCAGTCCTATTGTGCCTGTCGGCGCCAAAAGGGTGGACTGTGAGTTTCTAACACCGTACCGTTCGCCGAGCTCTACAGCTTCGTCCCACACACTAGCAGCAGCACTTAGCAGCTCTTCGGATACAAGATTGGCATCAATGCGAGACACTTCTTCTCGATGCATCCGCAGGACATTCAGCATGCCTTCGCGGTCTTTAAGATAACCAGCAAAAGGACCCACTAAGTGTGCAATCTTGGCGCTTGTAGCATATGCACAACCCGTCATCAACGCCGTCATGGCGGCAGCTTGGGCACGACCCTCATTTGAGTCGTAAGGCAAACCCTGAGCCATTAGAAGTGCTCCTAGATTAGCATAACCGAGTCCTAATTCCCTAAATGCTCGTGCATTTTTGGTAATTTTTTCAGTTGGATATTCTGAATAGCCTACCAAAATCTCTTGAGCTGTTATAACAAGCTCAACTGTATGTTTAAACGCCTCAATATCAAATGAATCGTCCTCACCCAAGTATTTAAGTAAATTAATGCTGGCCAGGTTACAGGCTGAATTATCAAGATGCATATATTCGCTACAGGGATTACTGGCGTTAATTCTACCGGCATTTGGCACGGTGTGCCATCTGTTAATGGTAGTGTCAAATTGCATACCCGGATCAGCACACTCGTGGGCAGCTTGAGCAATTTGATGGAAAAGTTCTCGGGCTTTGATGGTTTTTGTAATTTTGCCAGTTGTAACTGCACGTAGGGCCCAATCTTTATCATCGACTACCGCTTGCATAAATTCGTCCGTGACACGCACAGAATTATTGGCATTTTGGTATTGAACGCTAAACGAGTCCTTACCATCCAGGGTCATGTCAAACCCAGCAGCCTCTAGAGCACGAGCTTTGCGCTCTTCAAGTGCCTTACACCAAATAAATTCTTCTACGTCTGGGTGACTAGCGTCAAGTATGACCATTTTCGCAGCTCTTCGGGTTTTGCCACCGCTTTTTATAGCTCCGGCAGATGAATCAGCGCCGCGCATAAAGCTTAACGGACCGGAAGCCGTTCCGGCACTTTTTCTTAGCTGCTCGATTGACGAACGTAGCGGGCTAAGGTTTATGCCAGCCCCCGAACCACCCTTAAATATCATGCCCTCTTCCACGTACCAGTTAAGAATGGATGGCATGGTATCTTCAACTTTTAAGATAAAACAGGCGCTTGCCTGCTGGGCCCTGTCGGCGGCACCGATGTTAAACCATACCGGCGAGTTAAATGCTGCCCGTTGAGTTGCTAATACATATTTGAGTTCTTCCCTAAAGTCTTCGGCCTCGGCGTCAGACTCAAAATAACCTTCTTGGGTTCCTTGACGTGTGATGGTATCAACAATTCGATCTATGAGCTGCCTGAGCGACCACTCTCTACCCGAGGTATCCGGTGTACCAGTAAAATACTTCTGAGCCACAATATTAATAGCGTTAAGCGACCACCCACTTGGAAATTCAACCCCTTTTTGCTCAAACACCGGCTTACTAGTCATTGGGTTAACAATGACTGAATCGCGTTTAACCCATTTAAGTTGGTTATACGCCTTAGTTTGGGGGCGAGTAAAGTAACGCCCAATCTTTAGGCTTGTGGTTTGGCTCATATTTCCCTCACTTTTATTTAGTAAATTTATTTATTGTTTGTTTAGAGTCCTTCCGGTCGGTTGCTCTCACACACCGACTGATGAGCTCCCCATGAGCTTTATGGTTGATTGTTGCGCTCAACCCATAAAACCCATAGGCAACTGTCAAGTCTAAGATTTCTTGACGAACTGTCTGCTATTTCGCTGGTGTCTAATGTTGGACAACTCTTTCTCGAACCCAGTTATATCCTTGAACCTCCTGTAAACACTTGCAAAACGTACATAGGCTACTTCATTCAGTAGGGCCAGGCGCTCCATAACCAATTCGCCGATGGCTGAACTCTTGACTTCGCCCTCTCCGCTCGCGTATAGACTGTCTTCAATATCCGCAACCAGTCTTTCAAGCTGGACATTGCCTACCGACGTCTTTTCAGTAGCTCGGTAGAGACCTGCTAGCAATTTATCGCGATTAAACAGTTCCCTGGTTCCGTCGTTCTTGATGACAACTAATTGGGGGTGTTCAACCCTCTCATATGTAGTGAATCTATAGTTACAGGCAGTACAGGCACGGCGGCGACGGATAGACTGGCCGTCTGCTACATCACGCGACTCAATTACCTTAGTATCATCGTGCTTACAGCGATTGCATTTCATTGCACATCTCCTTTATTCACAAAATAATAATGTGCGAGTCGTGCTATCTGAATACATATAGCGCTCTAGTACTCTATGCTAACTCTACCTATGGTGTTTTGCAAATGATTATTGGTGTAATTTATAGTACACGCTTTATGACTTTTCATCTTTAGAATCGTCTTTTTTGGTTTTTCGACCAGTGTAGCGCTTCAGTCTTCTAAGAAACGATGGCTCTTCGGGCGCCTCATTGTCTAGTTCGCTACTGGTGACCACTTTTTCTTCGTCTTTTTGAGCTTCTTCGTCCTCGTCAATCGCCCAAATATTAGGCATTGGCTCGTCTGACTTAAAGTCTTCGGCTTGACTAGGCTCTTCAAGCGAAACGTCCATATTAGATATCTCGGTTTCCTCATCGCGGGTTATGCTATTGGCTGGCTCAGTAGTTGTTTCGGGGCTTTCGTCTTCCACCGATGGACGTGTTTGTGATGTGGTCTGTCGGTTAGCAAAATAAGATGCATCAAAGCCCGTAGCCACCACTGTAACGATTACCTCGCCGTCCAGGTCAGGATTTATGGTTGCCCCAAATATAATATTGGCATCTGGGTCAGCAGCATTTGTGATCGTTTCGGCCGCTGCATTAATTTCGTGCATTGATAGATCGTTGCCACCAATAACATTAAAGAGAATGCCACGCGCACCATCAATTGATATTTCGAGTAACGGTGACTCAATGGCTTGTTGAGCAGCCACAACCGCTCTATTGTCGCCGCTAGCACGCCCAATGCCCATCAAAGCTGAGCCAGCGTTACTCATGACGGTTTTAACATCAGCAAAGTCGAGATTTATAAGCCCATGAACGGTGATGAGATCAGATATGCCCTGAACCCCCTGTCGCAAAACATCATCAGCTACTTTAAAAGCCTCAAGCAACGGCGTTTGACGATCAATGGTCTGCAATAAACGATCGTTTGGAATAATTATCAATGTATCGACTGAATGCCTAAGATTTTCAATTGCCGCTTCAGCGTTCCTTCTTCTCTTTTCGCCCTCAAAAGCAAACGGTTTCGTAGCAAAGCCAACCACCAAAGCACCCTGGTCTTTAGCTGATTGAGCCACTAGATAGCCTGCACCACTGCCTGTACCACCACCAGCCCCAAGCGTCACGAATACCATATCCGCACCGTTTAAAGCCTTTTTAATATCTTCTAGCGATTCTTCGGCGGCCTTTTTCCCTACTACTGGGTCGGCTCCAGCACCCAAACCGCGGGTTGTTTCTTTACCAATATGAAGTTTGACGTTTGCTTTTGAATTCTGGAGAGCCTGAGCATCGGTGTTTATGGCAATATATTCCACATTATCAATGCCAGCCTCAACCATCCTATTAATAGCTGCTCCACCAGCTCCGCCTACTCCTACAACTTTAATCTTTGCGAATGTTTCTATTGCTGGTTCAATAACCTGCGCCATAAGTTCCCTCTACTCAATTCAATATTGTATACCAGCAGTATACGCCAGCTACATGACCAGTTCAATAAATTTGCCCAGAATAAATATTGATGTAAATTTAATGTGATCAGCAAGATTAAAATATTTATACGGCCGGCTAACGACGTCGTAGACGCTGCAAAATAGAATCCACTAAGCCGAACGTACGGCTTGTTGTTGTCGATGAGGATGAAAGCATTGGATCAGGAAGTAGCAGCATATCCAACAACATCAATCCAACAACCGTTGTGTATGATACATCGTCTACTGTGTCTATGAGGCCCGCAATAGGTTGTAGCTTGCCAATTCTAGCGGCTAGCTGAAGTTTTTCTTTTGCGAATTCGGCTATCCCGGGTAGTTTGGCAGTACCTCCCGTCAAAACAACACCTCCAGGTAATTTCCGAGAACGGCGTATTTTATGTAATTCCTTGTCAACATATTCGAACAACTCGTCTACCCGTGCTTCAGTTATCATTGTGACTTCCTCCATTGGGAAGGAGTGGTGTGCATTGCCAACGGACACGGTAGCTAGTGTTTTCTTGGGTTCACCCAAAATAGCGTGCTCAACTTTAACGCGCTCCGCAATATCTAGATCCGTCTTAAGCCCAATAGCCAGATCGTTGGTTATGTAAGATCCTCCAATGCCTATTATGGCAATGTGCTGAACTTCACCATCCTCGACAACGATAAGGTTGGTAGTACTTGAGCCTATGTCCAGCAATAAAGTACCTGCTTCTTTCTGCTGACGGCTTAGAACGGCTTCAGCCGAGGCCAAGCTGGAAACGGTATGGTGTGTTGGTAAAATACCCGCTTTCTCAAGCGCCAGATTAAGATTACGCACATTGGGAGTTGCAGCTGTTACTATATGTGCGTCCACCTCAAGACGAACACCTCGCATACCCACCGGGTCCTTAATGCTGCGTTGGCCATCTAGGCTGTAATTTTTAGCAAAAAACTGGATAATCTCTCTGTTGGGTGGCAAGCTAACCACAGTAGCTGCTTCTTCCACACGCTGCCGATCCTGAGTACTAATTTCACTATTGGCAGTACCAACTGCGATAACGCCTTTGGAATCTATACCGCTAACATAAATACCATTTATGTTGACGGTGGCCCTACTAATATGGACACCTGAGATTCGCTCCGCTTCTGTCAGCGCCTGAGCTATTGCCTCGGCTGTGTCATCAACATGCACAACCATTCCTTTACGCATGCCAATGTTCGGGGCAGATCCGTGACCGATAATTGACAACTTGCCGCTTCCACTCGGATCGAGCATTCCGACCACACAACGAACTGTACTAGTGCCAATATCGAGTCCAACGAAATGATTTATGGAAGAATCGCGCATGTTATTTTGCAATAAGTATAACGCTTACACTTCTCTTTGGGCAAGCTTAACTGTGAGGCTACAGTTTAGTAATGATTTCTGCGCCGTCTTCAATAATCAGTATGGTGTGTTCAAAGTGGGCCGACCATGAACCATCGACAGTTTTTATTGTCCAGTCATCATCTGATATATAGACTTGTTCAGCCCCAAGCGTAATCATAGGTTCAATAGCAATAGTCATGCCAGCGGCAAGCCAGGGTCCGGTATTGGCTTTACCATAATTTGGGATATTGGGATCCTCATGAAGATGGTGTCCAACACCGTGTCCAACTAGATCCCTAACGATACCGTAGCCATAGGGTTTTACCGTCGATTCAATAGCCGCACCGATATCGCCGACTCTTATTTTGTCGTGCACAACGTTAATGCCCGCAAACATTGATTGTTTGGTGATCTGGAGCAACTTTTGATGTTTTGCATTGTGTGGTGCTCTGCCAACAATAAGGCTAATTGCACTATCAGTTATCATACCTCTGTAAGTTACGCCAAAATCAAGACCGACTATATCACCATCCGAAAGTAAGCGCGTTGGGCTAGGTATACCGTGGACTACTTCATCATTAATAGAAACACAAATAACATCCGGGAAACCCTGATAGCCCAGAAAACTTGGTTGACCTCCCAGAGCTTTGGTTTCATGGGCAGCAATATTTGCTAAGTCTTTCGTAGAAACACCGGCTTTGGCATGCTCAGATACTATTTTCAACACTGTAGCCAGCATACGGCCACTTTCTCTCATGGCGTCTATCTCAGAGGCAGTTTTAATTCTTGTTGTCATCTGGGACTATATTGAGACTTTTAGCTCGTTGCCAAATTTCGTCGCGGACTGCTTGTGGATCTTGGCTAGCGTCAATCTCGTAGACAGTTAAGCTACGATTCCTAAAAAGCGCGATGATTGGTTGAGTCACTTCATCGTATTCTCTAAATCTTTTATCAATAACCTCATCAATGTCATCCTGGCGACCACGAGCCTGCAATCGTCGACGGCTAACTTCCTGAGACACCGTAAGATTAAACACCACGTCGATACTTAACCTCCCCTGCTTGGTTTGTTCCAATAACCATTCAGCCTGTGGAACGGTCCGTGGAAATCCGTCAAGCACAAACTCTTTCTTTAGATCAACAAGATCAAAGATTTTATCTAGTATATTGACCATCTCTTGATCGCTTAAGAGTTTGCCTTGAAGCATTTCTTGGCGTCGTTTGCCAGTTATTAGAACTCGTAGTAGCTCGCCTGTTGAGATCCACGCAAACCCTTGCTCATCTGCGAATAATCGTCCCTGGGTGCTTTTGCCGCTGCCTGCTACGCCCATTAGTAGAATCATTGTGCCAACCTATCTTTTACAATACGAGCTATCAAGGCGCCATCTGCTTGCCCAGCAGTTTGTTGTCGAACTTTCGCTATAATCTCACCCATGCTGTTTTGGGCATGAGCATTGTTTGCTCCGATAGTCGCATCCACCAATTTTACGATAGCGGTTTCGTCGAGTTGGGCTGGCAAATACTTCTGGATGATAGTTTTTTCGGCCAACTCCTGGTTTGCTCGATTGTTATCACCACCCTGTTTATAGAGTTCTGCACTTTCTTGGCGATTCTTTACTTCTTTTTGCAGTATCATGATTAATTCATCGTCTGGCATGACTTGATCGCGAGTATTTTTGGCGACTTTAACATTTAGAACTGCACTCTTAACTACCCTTAAAGTACTCACGGTTAGCTTATCTCCCCCAAGCAATGCGGTTTTAAGGTCTTGGTTAATTCTTTCTTCCAGCATGCAGTCTAGTTATCGTTGGCCGAGCTTGATCTTTTTGAGCTTAGAAGCTTTATACTCTTGGCGAAGGATAGCTCTGATGCGACGCTCGCGTTTACTCATATCTTTTTCAAAATATTGATTACGTTTGACAAGCGTTACTACACCAGACTGCTGCACTTTTCGGTTAAAACGACGTAGCAGATTTTCAACTGATTCTTTAGGATCTTTACGAGTTACTTGTATCATCGAGAAATATTGTAGCTTGAAAGGTGTTAATTTACAAGTAAATTAGGGCGTAAAAGCCTTCTTTTGACTTGTTCGTTGTGATTTCAACACGATACTTTGCAATTCTTTAAAAATTGGAAATTGTTTATTGGTGTAATAAACTTTTGTATTGCCTTGTTTCTCAGAAATCAAGAAACCAACCTTTTCTAATCTTTTAAGTTCTCTTTGGATATTGCCGGCATCTTCTTTGATAAGTTTAGCTAACCCTCTAACGTGGGTCTTAAAGTCGGGGTATTTTGCGTAAATTACAATGATTTTACGTCTGACTCTGGATGTAATAAATATGTCTAGCATAAGCTTGTTATCTCTTACAACATAGGCCGTTAACTAAAGCCCCCCTTGTTGCTTTTTTAATCATAATGCGTTCTGTGACATACTGCAAGTTATAATGGTACTCAAAGGGAGTAAAATGTTTCATTATTACGTTTGGGTAAGATCCGCTCAATATCGTGGCAATCAAGCTTTGACATACAAGTCCAGCAGCAAATTATTACCTGGAACAGTGGTTGAGGTTACGCTCCGTAAGCAAAAAGTATTCGGAATCATCATCAAAGAGGTGCCGAAACCTGTTTTTCCAACTAAACCCATTGATAAAGTTATCGATATCCCTGTATTGCCAAAAGTAACGCTCGAGCTAGCTGTATGGTTACAGAAATTTTATCCTTCGCCGATTGGTATCATTACCCAATTATTTATTCCCAAAGTAATAAATTTTGTTAATCAGGACAAGTATCCTGAAACTGCGTTAGTTAAGTCTTCTTTGCAGCCATCATTGACTGCAGATCAGAAGCTTGCGATAGCTCACATACAAAAACCCGACACCTATATACTGCACGGTCGAACGGGCAGTGGCAAAACTCGTGTTTACACAGAACTAGCGGCGAAGACAATTAAAAATGGCCGCTCAGTTTTAGTCCTTAGCCCAGAGATTGGATTAACTTCCCAGCTCGCCATAACCTTTAGGCAAATATTCGGTAACCGTGTTATTGTGCTGCACTCCCAACTTACTGATAAACAACGCGGCATAGCGTGGCTACGAGTTTTGAAAGCAAAATTACCGATCGTCGTAATAGGACCAAGATCTGCACTCTTCTGTCCAATAACTAACTTGGGACTAATTGTTGTTGATGAATCCCACGATCAAGCCTATAAGCAGGGTCAATCTCCCTATTATCATGCAACTCGCGTAGCCTCTCAGCTCAGCCACCTACATCAAGCAATACTAATTTTTGGTTCAGCAACACCGGCCGTTGCAGACTATTACATGGCTCTCGAAAAACGTAAGCCGGTTGTCCATCTGGATCAACTAGCCATTTCACAACATCAAAAACATAAAGTTATCATCGTTGATTTAAAGAACCGGGAGCAATTCCCCCGAACACCTCATTTATCCTTACCTCTTATTCAAGCTATGACCCGCAGCCTAGAGAGAAATGAACAGTCTTTGCTTTATCTTAACCGACGAGGAACGGCACGAATCACACTTTGTCAGAAATGTGGTTGGCAAGCACTGTGCTCTCGTTGTGATCTACCGCTCACTTACCATGGTGATAAGCACCAGCTCCAATGTCATGTCTGCGGTTACCACCAAATACCTGTCACTAGTTGCCCAAAATGCGGAAATACCGAGATTATATTACACGGTTTTGGAACCAAGGCTGTGGTTGAAGAAGTTAGTCGTATATTCCCGGAGGCCCGAGTTTTACGTTTTGACACAGACAACCTTAAGCCTGAGCGTCTAGAAAATCAATATCAAAACATCATTGAAGGTAAGGTTGATATATTGATTGGCACCCAGGTATTAGCTAAGGGGCTAGATTTGCCGCACTTGAGTACTTTAGGCGTCATTGCCGCCGATAGTAGTCTATATCTGCCGGACTATACCGCCCAAGAACGAACCTACCAATTACTCACCCAAGTCCTGGGTCGCATTGGCCGCGGGCATACTGAAAGTCAAGCCATAATCCAAACCTATCATCCAGATAGCCAGTTACTTAAAGCGTCTCTACAAAATGATTGGAACAGTTTCTACGATGCTGAGATTCAGGAACGTCAACAATACAAATATCCGCCGTTTTGCCATCTTCTAAAACTAACCTGTAAGCGAACATCAGCCGCTAGCGCCGAAAAAGCCTCACAGTTGATAAAAGATCAACTGGCGTCAAGTGGCTTAGCTATACAGGTTGAAGGACCTGCGCCAGCCTTTCACGAAAAGGTTAGCGACAAATACTACTGGCAGCTTGTCATAAAAGCCAATAAACGCAGTAGTTTGCTGTCGGCCATCGCAGAGATACCCACAAATGGCTGGAGCTATGATATTGACCCGATAGATTTACTCTAGTGTTTCCATTCAATCTGTTGATACGCTATACTACTTGCTGACATGTCCACGTCGACAATTGGCGTTATAGCCCTTCCACACACTAACCTCCGGAAGAAGTCTCAGAGAGTTGGTATAGTCACGCCTGAGATTTTAAAAATTATCAATGATATGAAAACGGCAACGATTAGATGGGATCTCAGCCGCGAACATGAAGTGGGCGTGGCTTTAGCGGCCGTTCAGATTAATCAACCATATAAAATAATCGTGGTTCGTAATGATTATGACAACAAAGAAGACCTAACTTTTACGGCTTTTATTAATCCTGTGATAACCAAGCTTGAGGGCGATATTGAAGAAGATTTTGAAGGTTGTTTAAGCGTTAAGGATATCTACGGAAAAGTCCCGAGATACACGAAGGTACGCGTTAAAGCAATAGACGAAAAGGGCCATCCTTTCAGGGTTACAGTCGAAGGCTTTTTGGCGCGTATTTTTCAACATGAGATCGATCACTTGAACGGCGTCCTTTTTATAGATCATATCAAAGATAAACCTGATGCTTTCTACCGGCTTAAAGAAGATGGCTCATTGGAACAATTAAACTTCGACAAAGTTATCCGAAAAAACAAAGTGCTCTGGAAAGGCACGAAATGAGAGATAACATACCTAGGGTTGTGTTTTTTGGAAGTGGGCCAGTTGCCGCCAAAGCACTTGAATTACTTTCGGTTAGCTTCAATATTGAGGCCATAATTACAAAGCCAGCAACCATTCATGATATGAAACCAAATAATGGCATGGTGCCGACGTATGCCGTCAACAACAAGCAGGAACTAGATCTGCTATTTGCAGACACAAAATTTAAGAGTCCTCTAGCAATATTGATTGATTTTGGAATCATAATTAGCCGGGGTGTGATAGACTATTTCCCTTTGGGTATTATCAACAGCCACTTTAGTTTATTACCCGAATGGCGAGGTGCCGACCCAATTACATTTGCGATATTAAGCGGACAAGCGCAGACCGGCGTAAGCCTTATGCTCCTAGATGAGCACATGGATGAGGGTTTATTGCTAGCTCAGTCAGTGTGCGACATCTCAAAAGATGAAACAACGCCGAGTTTGACCTCAAAACTAATCTTGATAAGTGATTCAATGCTAAGGACAGTCGTCCCTTTATATCTAGATCGTGAAGTCACTCCGATCTCACAAAATCAGGTTAATATTGTTGGTAATAAAATTCCGTCCTACTCCCGAAAGTTAACCAAAGACGACGGCGTTATCGATTGGACTAAGTCCGCCACACAGCTTGAACGAGAAGTGCGTGCATACAGCGAATGGCCTAGGAGTCGTACTGTTTTGGCAAATAGAGAGGTTATCGTCATTAACGCTACCGCAAACGACCTGGCAGGCAAACCGGGTATTGTTTTTATTAACAATAAACAATTATTCGTGCACTGCGGGCAAGGCAGCCTAGAGATAAAACGGCTTAAGCCAGCTGGCAAATCTGAAATGCCGATCGAGGCCTTTCTGGCAGGATATCAGAAGTTTCTCTGAAAATTCTAAGATGTTTGTTGACTGGGATCCACCGCTTGGTTTTGGGCGGCAGCAAGAATCTGGGGAGCTGTTTGGGCGACTTCACCCTTGAGTTTTGCAAATTCATCAGCAACGATCTCTTTATAGTTGGGGAAATTTGTTTCTAGCCAACGAAAAGCTCCAGCATCGTCTTTGGCATTAAAAAATTGCTCGAATTCATCAAGCTGCTCATTAGTCATCTGATCAGCCAAACGCATACCAACCCTCATCTCGAGCGTCTCGTATATGTGTTTTAGTAGGCTTGTCTTATCCGCTGGTGGCAATCCATCTAAGCCAAGCTCCTGTAGTAGGCCATTATCAATTCGAAGCGTACTCTTGGGCGCATCTGTCATATTGGCCATTATATCACTAGAGAACGAGCAACGGACTCACGCCTAAAGAATTCCAATCTATCCCCTTCTTGGAGCTCAAGCTTATGGGTTGTTTTAAAGTTTACGCCACACATTTCCTTCTCGAGAACCTCTTTGACTTCTGTGGGGCCTCGCTTAAGCCCTAATATTTCGACTTCGGCTAAGACATCATCGCCGCGCATAACAGTAGCAAGTGCCGGCAAAGTAAGTTTGCCCTTAGTTACTTCGCCTCCACAAATGACTTCCGACTTTGTAGTCTTAAATATAGCTCGTACAAGTAATCGTCCCAACTCAGTTTTGACAATAGTTGGGCTAAGTAATGCCTTTAAATCTTCACGAACGTCATCAATTAGCTCATATATGATATCAAACAAGCGCACTATGACTTTCTGGCGACTAGCAAGATGCTTAACATTACTTTGCATAGTGACGTTAAAGCCGTAAACTATCGCATTACTGGCATGAGCCAGATATAGATCGTTCTCTGTTATCGATCCTATCCCAGAGCCGACAATCCGCACCATTACTTCGTCATTATCTAGTGTTTTTAAGCTATCAATGACCGATGTAAGCGATCCTTGAGTGTCGGCTTTTATAACAACATCTAGCTCGTTTGTTTCATTATCGCGTTTTATCATACGGAGAAATTCATTACTGGTCATTCCTTTGGTTCGGCCAGTAAGTGTTCCCTCATTGGAACGTTTCTCAGCCATAGACCGTGCAACTTTTTCGTCCTTTGCAACCGAAAACTCTTCCCCAAACTCCGGCAATACCTTAAACCCACTCATAACAACTGGGGTTGAAGGACTAGCCGCTTGAAGAGGCTTACCATTTGAGGACTCAAGATTACGAAGTTTAGCATAAGTTGCACCGGCAACTACAAAATCTCCTTGACGCAAAATTCCTTCCTCGATAAGCCCATTTGCAATTGGCCCTCGGCCCTGTTCGACGTGTGACTCAATAATAAGTCCACGCGCCGGGACATCAGTGTCTGCACGCAAGTTATCTACATCAGCGACGAGTAAAATCATGTCTAACAACTCGTTAACGCCTTTGCCGGTTTTGGCACTCATTTCCAAAGCAATGGTATCGCCACCCCACTCCTCAACGAGTAATTTTTGCTCAGAAAGCTGCTGCTTTACGCGTTCAACATTGGCGCCAGTTTTATCGATTTTGTTGATTGCCACAATAATCCTAACACCGGCTTTACGAGCAAACCTGATGGCTTCAATGGTTTGGGGTTTGATACCGTCATCTGCAGCCACAACAACAATGGCAATATCAGTTAGGTGTGCCCCATGTTCACGAATGGCGGCAAAAGCCTCGTGTCCCGGTGTATCAAGAAAGGTTATTTTTCGGCCTTTATGTTCCACTTGATAAGCCGATATGTGTTGAGTAATGCCCCCAGCCTCACGTTTAGCGACATCGGTCCCACGAATGACGTCAAGAAGAGTTGTTTTACCATGATCAACATGGCCCATCACAGCGACGACTGGAGGCCGTGATTGGGCATTTTCGCTAGCCACTTTCTTGTGGCTGAGTAATGGGGCTTCTGCCTTTGCTTGTTTTTGGAGGCTAAAATCAAGACCAAGTTCTTCAACTATAATCTGGGCTGTATCAAAGTCTATCTGTTCATTAACCGTGACCATTACGCCGTTCTTCATAAGCTCGGCAATCAGGCGGCTAACGGGTATCATTAGCTTCTCAGCCAGAGTGCCAACCGTGATCATGTCTTCAATTTCTATTGTTGCTGCCATGATTGTGGACACTCCTTCCTTGGTTAGCTATGCCCCCCGCTTGTCCAATTGTTGGGGGCATAAATTATATCGACTTCATGATTTCGAATTAGTATCTTTAAGACTTAAAGCTATCTTGCGGCCGTCTTTATCTATATCAAGAACTTTGAATTTTTTCTTTTCATTGAGTTGGAATAGCTGCTCAGGATCAACCGTTTCGCTGTCACCCATCTCGGACACGTGAACTAGTGCTTCAACCGATGGACTAAGCTGAACGAATGCTCCGAAAGGTGTGATACGAGTAATTTTCCCCTCGACTACATCGCCCTTTTTAAATGCTTTTATCTCCGCTAGCCAGGGATCCTCGGACATTTGTTTAAGACTCAACGAAAGACGGTCTTTGTTGATAGCAATAATTTTAGCTTTAATCTTATCGCCTATTTTTACGTAATTTCGGGGGTTGTCTACTCTCTCCCAGGAAATTTCTGAAATATGGACAAGTCCCTCGATACCATCAACATTAACAAATGCGCCAAAATCTATGACCCCCGTAACAATACCCTCGACAACTTCACCAACTTTTAGCTCAGCAAACCGACTTTGCATATCATCTTTAACTGCTTCTTTTTCTGAAAAAATCAGCTTATTATCCTTACGGCTAACATCAAGAATGCGAACACGTAAAGGTTTATTAACGAGTACATTCAACTTTTGCAGAATCTCGTCTTTATCAGCTCCCGAAACACGCGGGTAGTGCCCCGCCGCTAACTGCGATACGGGTAAAAATCCTCGAATACCTTCAAGTTCAACCAATAAACCACCGCGATTAGCATCATATGGAACAATTTCAGTGATTTCCTGAGTCTCAAAAACCCGCTGCAGCTCATCCCATCCACGGTCTTTAACGGCTCGCTTCATACTTAACAGAGCGTAACCTTCTTCCATCTCTGGGTCGATCACACTAACAGTAACAGGCAGGCCAACGTCCAACTGTGGACTGTGACCAATTTCTCTACGTAGCACTACACCAGTACCGTTGGCGCCAAGATCTACCCAGATCTCATGTTTTTTAACGGATGTTACTACGCCTTCGACTACGCTACCGGTTGTGAGTCGTTCGATGTTGCTGGTTTTCAGCAAATCATCCATCGTTATAGTGGTGTCTTTTGGCATATAGACACTCATTGCCTCCTTAATAATGTATTCCGTGTTAGACAGACTAAGTCACCTTTCGTAACCGAGTCTGGTTTTGTCCACAACGTTACCTGCATTATACTTGTTTATCACCTTGAGGTAAAGAGAACCTAGCGGAAACGTATGCTAAACTGAAAGTAACATGTACACAGGGGTAGATATTGGTGGTTCAAAGACGCTGGTTGGCGTACTTAATGATGATGGCGTTGTGACTGAAAAAATACGTTTTCAGACACCACAAAATTACGAAGACTTTCTAAAAGAACTTAAAAAGACTGTGGCTTCATTGCATACCTCAGATTTTAAAGCTGGCTGTATTGCTGTACCGGGTAAGCTTGATCGGGCACGGGGTATCGGTGAGTACTTCGGCAATTTACCTTGGCATAATGTGTCGATACAAGCTGACGCAGAGCGTATCTTCCATTGTCCAATTGTGATTGAAAACGACGCTAATCTCGGGGCCCTGTCGGAATCAATGTTACTACCAAAGGATAAACGCATACTGTACGTCACCATCAGTACAGGAATTGGTACCGGATTTGTTTTCGGTCGTACCATTGACCCTGATTTGGTCAATAGCGAGGGAGGTCATATGCTACTAGAGCACCACGGCAAGCTTGTTCCCTGGGAAGAATTTGCTTCAGGCCGAGCAATAGTGAAGCGGTTTGGTAAAAAGGCGGCTGATATTACTGATGAAGCAATTTGGCATCGTATCGCCCACGATCTGACCATAGGTTTTATGGAGTTAATTGCTATCACCCAGCCAGATATAATTATTATCGGTGGTAGCGTTGGTGCTTATTTGGATCGCTTTAAGACTTTTTTGGTTGAGGAACTTAAACAATACAGTAACCCTTTGATAGCCATACCGGTGTTTCAACAAGCAGCTCGACCGGATGAGGCTGTTTTATATGGTTGTTATGATTTAGCGCACGAACAATATGGAAAAAATAATTAAACATCTGCGAGATCGGTTCCCAACGCTGGAATACAAGGAAGGAACTACTTTTTACTGGTCACCTAAGACAAATCAGGTGTTTTATAGTAAAAAGTCTGACGAACCCACTTCGATCTGGTCACTATTGCACGAAACGAGCCATGCCTTGTTAGGACATACCACATATAAGACTGACTTTGAGCTCTTGCGACTCGAGGTTGCTGCCTGGGAAAAAGCTAAGCAGCTATCGGGCGAACTCGGCATAGTCATTGACGAGAGCCATATTCAGGACTGTTTGGACACCTATCGAGATTGGCTTTATGCCCGTAGTATTTGTCCCTACTGTAATAATAAGAGCCTACAACAATCGGATTTACGACATTATCAATGCTTTAACTGTCACGCTGTTTGGAATGTTACGCCCTCCAGATTTTGCCGGGCGTATCGTTCAACCAAGAGAGCAAAACAACCCACTACTCTGTTGTTTTTCGAGCCACACTCGGTGGCCTAGGAATAACAAACAGCCAGGTTGCCTCTGCGTGATATGTCTGGGCAAAAGTAATAGGACCCCCTCAAATGGAGATCCTATTATCACTAACGAGTGGCTAACGTTTACGCGACTTTTTTAGTGCGACGCGAGATACGTCCACCGCGAGCCCCGGCAATCCGAGCTAATTCACGGTTAGCGAAAAAACCACCGGTGTGACCTTTGCGGCCACCAACAGCACCAATTTTTGCATAAAAATCGGCACCGTATTTTGATTTGTTAGTTGCAGCAGCAGCTTTGCCGCCAGCTTTTGTTCCGGCCATTGATTTGCCTCCTATTAATTGCATAATCCGATAAAGAAACACAAAAGGGCTTCGAATTAACGAAACCCTCGTATATCACCTCACGGAACTACGCTTATGATAGCATGCTATTGTGCTCATGTCAATTTTAAAATTGACAGACAGGTCACGATAGTTATATAGAGGTAAAACAAAAAGAAAAGCCTCCTATTTGGAGGCTTTTCTTATAATTTGGCACCGTGCTATTTTCCCAGGGGTGAACCCCAAGTATTGTAGCCGCTGCGAGGCTTAACTTCTGTGTTCGGTATGGGAACAGGTGTCTCCCTCGCGCCATGGGCACCAAGTTCAGGCTTCGTTTATTCATCAGTCCATAAAACTAAACCGATGTTACCAATACTGAGCTTGATACCTATATCTCAAGAGTTAAGTTTCTGACAAACGGGTGCTTAGTGAGCACCAATAACTAGTCGATTGCTTATCTCTGACCCAAACATCATAAGATGTTGAATCAGAGACCGTAAAAAGTCAATGGGACTATTAGTACGCTTCGGCTCCATACGTCACCGTACTTCCACCTTGCGCCTATCAACCTGATCGTCTTTCAGGGTCCTCATGGGGAAATCTAATCTTGAGGTCAGTTTCGCGCTTAATATGCTTTCAGCGCTTATCTGTTCCGCACTATAGCTACCCAGCAATGCCGTTGGTACGACAACTGGTACACCAGCGGTGCGTCCATTCGGGTCCTCTCGTACTACGAATAGATCCTCTCAAATTTCCTATCGTCCACAGCGGATATAAACCGAACTGTCTCACGACGTTCTGAACCCAGCTCACG
>CAZLLA010000020.1:0-21369 GCA_964560315.1 uncultured Candidatus Saccharibacteria bacterium | reverse complement strand
ACACTCTCAAATTTCAGTATTATGATACCATAATATTCAATTTTAGCAACTATTTTCTGGCTGATTTTTCGTTACAATAGTGCTTATGCGATTACGTTACGAGACTGGCGTTGCTACCCTAGTGCAGTTCATCGTCACCATTCTACTGACCTTTATAACCACTTTGATTTCTATAATTGGCAGCTGCACCAGCGGCCTTGATGCCCAGTGCGTTAGTAATGCTTTGGTTTCACTGGTGCTTATTTTCTTGATAGTGTTTGCCTTGGGATTTTTGCTAGTCCTTGGCTATGCCGCCCAGGAACGCCGGAGTAGCCGGTTGGCTAAACTTTTGATCGCCGCTGAGTGTTTCGCGGCTTTTGCTTACCTCTACGACGTCAAACAAACGCCAAGTGGCTTAGAACGAATTACTAACCTTATTTCTTGTTTGTTAGCCATTTGGGTGATCATTCTGGCTTGGCGACTGGCTAGAGCTAAAGGCGGACGCGTAGTCAAAATCCGATCTCGGCAACGACCTGCCAGGTCACGATAATTATAACTTCAATAAAACTTCTAGCTCATTTTTCATCTGATCAAATGATTGATAACGAATAGCCTGCATTCCGACACCTTCTGCCCCTAAACAATATGCTTCTACATCGTCAACCATGATACATTCATCAAGCCGGACACCCAGTTTCTCGGCTGTTATTTCATAAGCCCTAGCTTCAGGTTTAGCAAAGCCAATGTTGCTTGATGCTACTACCACATCAAAATAATTAGATAGTTCATTATTAGGAAATCTTGCCTCGAGCCCACCACTAATAATGTTGCTCAGTAAGGCTGTTTTATAACGACTTCGTAACTCTTTAATGTAAGCTAGTAATGGTTTATTTTTTACTTCGCCGTTCCGGATGGCGGAAACATACTCATCGTGGGTTAAACCAAGCTCAGACGCCACGGCTTGGCGCGATAACCTCGCGTCAATCTTGCCCTTACTAGCAGCACTGACTAAATCTAGAATATGGTTAGCTTTATCTGGATCGTTTTTTCTTACCTCTTTAACTATACTTCTAAGTGAATCAGTAATTATGACGCCGAAACAATCAAAAATGATAGCTTTCGTCATTTCTAGAGTTCGCCCCAATTGTTGCCGACAGTTGTATCAACTGTTAGCTTGACTGGCAGTTCTGGATAGATGCTTTCCATTGTTACTTTGAGCAGAGTCGTTACCTTTTCGACGGCTTCTTCGGGACACTCAACGAGAATTGAATCATGAATCTGCAGTAGCATTTGGCAGTCATTGTTTAGGTCTTGCAAAAGCCGGTCAATTTTAATCATTGCTAACTTCATTAAATCGGCCTCCGTCCCTTGGACAGGCATATTCATGGCTGCTCGTTCGGCAGCTGAGCGAATAGCAAAATTACTAGAATGTATGTCCGGCATCGGACGACGACGACCGAACAATGTTTCAACATAACCATCTTTGGCAGCTCGTTCCTTTAGATTCTCGAAATAGGCAATCAGCGGCTTGCGGATAGCCGTGTAGTCGTTAATAAAACGCTGGGCTTGTTCGTAGGTCATTCCGGTCGCTATCGACAAACCATGCGGACTCATACCGTAAAGAATCCCAAAATTAACAACTTTGGCCGTCCGGCGCATTTGTTTAGTCACGTCTTCCAAATTACGGCCATAAACTTGTGCTGCGGTAGCCGTATGAACATCAACGTCACGATTAAACATATCGATTAGCTCATTGTCCTGACTCATCGCCGCACTCAAACGAAGTTCGAATTGGCTGTAATCGGCACTAACTAGTTTTTTGCCCGGACCAGCCACAAAGGCTGTACGGATTTTTCTGCCAAGATCGGTCCGGACTGGGATATTTTGCAAATTTGGATCGGTGCTAGACAGGCGGCCAGTTTGAGCAATTGTGAGATTAAACGTAGTATGCAGTCGCGATTGTTTGTCAACCAAAATCGGCAACGTATCAACATATGTGTTCTTTAATTTAGTGACCTCGCGCCAGCGGCTAATCAGCTCAATAATCGGATGTTGACCACGTAACTTGTCCAGCTCACTGGCCGCCGTGCTGAAACCGCTCTTGCCTTTTTTAATACTCGTAGTTGGCAAGCCGAGATGCAACTTATCAAACAAGATATTGGCTAGTTGGGCTGGACTGCCGATGTTAAAATTTGAACTGGCAAGTTTATAAATTTGTTGCTCAATGTCAGCAATCATGCGGTTGATCTCAACGCTCATTGCCTTCAAATAAGTCGTATCGAGCTGAATACCAATACATTCCATCCGGGCCAGCACCGGGATAACCGGCCATTCAATATCATGAGCTAATTCCGGTAATTTGGGGATCGACTTAAGGTCTTTTAGCTGCTGCACATAAAGGGCTTTAATAACAGCCATGATTTCGGTTGCATGCTGAAGATATTGTGACAAATCAATGTCTTCAAACGAAGGGCCTGTGTAGTGAAGATCCGCGGCCGCTAATTCACTTAAGGTCTGTTCACGGCGCAGTGAATTAAGCAGAAATGCGCCAATCAGCACATCGTGACCAACGGCTGGTAATTCGCTGCAGCCTAGCCGCAATAAGACTTCAAGTGTGGCTTTAATATCGTGGCCAACTAATTTAGGAGCTTCGGAAAGTAATCGAACTACTAATTTTGGTGTCAGTTTGGTCAAGTCGAGCGCATAGACTGTTAGGCCGTCTGGGCTGAGCAATAGCAGCTGTGGATCATCGCCGTGCTGACCGTTGACCCGACAGTCGACAAACCACTGCTTTGTCGGTTGAAAGTTCACTTTGGCTAGCTGCTGGTCACTATCCACTACAATGCACTGACCTTTCGAAAGCTGAACCTCTGTAGACTGGCTGGCGGTTTGGTTATCAAACGCGGTTTGCATAACTTCCGGTAGCTGTCGAGCGAGTGTTCGAAATTCCAGTTTTTGCATGAGATCAAGTAACGCGGCCGGCTGGATTTTACTGCCATCAACTTCACTTAGATTAAGTTTCAGCGGAGCGTCCGTCCAGATTCGAGCTAGTTCCTTGCTTAACTGGGCTAGTTTTTCACCGGCCACCAGTTTGGCCCTCAGGCTATCTTTGATAAGCGGCAGATTTTTATAAATTCTCTCGATTGTCTGATATTTCTGAAGCAATTCAATGGCCGTTTTTTCACCAACACCCGGAACACCCGGAATATTATCGGATGAATCACCTTGCAAAGATTTAAAGTCTAGAAATTGTTCGACCCTAAGACCATACTTAGCCTCAAAACTAGCCGGCGAATAGAGGTCAATATTGCTCAACCCGTGTTTAATAACAAAGACGTGAACATGCGGGTCAATCAGCTGCAGCATATCCAGGTCGCTGGTAACCAGTAGTGTCTCAATACCTTTTTTGGTAGCCTGCAGAGCTAAAGTCCCCATGATGTCATCAGCCTCGTAATCATCTAGCTCGTAGAGCGGCCAGCCAAAAGCCTGCAACAGCTGGCGCAGAACGGGTATTTGCTCATAAAAGTCCGGCGGCGGCGACTTCCGGCCCGCCTTATATTCAGGATAAAGTTGAAGGCGGCGGCGAATATTGGTTTTGGGCTTATCCCAAGCCACAGCTACATAATCGGGTTTCAAGCGCCGGATAACTTCCAGCGCCATAGTGGCGAAACCAAACACACCACCAGTCGGAGTGCCGTCTTTAGTAGTTAAGTTCGGCATGGCATAGTAGCCACGATAAAAGACGCTTTTACCGTCAATGATTACAAACTTCTTACTCTTTTCCGGGGGTGTCGTCATATGACTTTAGTATAGCTCAGTAACTTAAGGTATCTCTAGTCAAACCCGTCAGCTCAAGTCACCATCTGGGAGTATAATGGTGCTCAAGATGAATAAGGTGGGCTCAGATAAGCGTTTAAATTACTACCGCATGACGCCGGACGACGTCATTGTTGAGTTGCATAGCCATAAGATGGGCCTAACTAATTCAGAAGCCGATCGGCGCTACGAACAGCACGGGCCTAATGCGCTCTATCATCCTCGGCACGAATTGCCGTTAACAACCTTTTTACGTCAGTTCAAAAGCCTTTTTGTAATCATGTTATTAGTCAGTGCTGCCTTTGCGCTTTATCTCCAAGACGGTAAAACAGCCACCATTTTGATTATTATCGCACTGATGAATGCTGGCGTCGGCTTTTTTCAGGAGCATAAAGCCGAAACGCTCATGGATAGCCTAGAAAATCTCCTGGTACCACAAGCCAAAGTTCTGCGTAACGGTTCCCTAAAAGATATCGATTCTACCAAACTTGTCTTGGGAGATATTGTCTATATCGAAGAGGGCGACACCGTGCCGGCTGACTTGCGGCTTTTAGATGAGGACGAACTGACTACCAACGACTTTGCCCTTACCGGTGAAAGTAATCCGACTCGTAAATTTATTCATGCCATATCGGACGCTGTACCGCTACCGAATCGCCATAACTTGGCATTCATGAGTACCACCGTAGCGACGGGCCTAGCCCACGGCATCGTGGTCGGCACCGGCATGAATACCGAGCTAGGCCGAATTGCCTCGCTCAGTCAAGTGACTCGGGTCGATCCTTCGCCGCTACAAAAGGAGATGAGCAACCTCGCAACGCGCATTACCCAAGGCACGCTTATTCTGGCGGCTTTACTGGCTATCGTTGCTTTGCGAGCTGACTTAGGATTAAAAGCCTCGCTGCTATTTGCCATCGGTATCAGTGCCGCCATGATCCCTAACGGCCTGGTGGCCGAGGTCAACATTACTTTGGCCCAAATCGCCAACCGGATGGCTCAAGCTCGGGCTCTAGTTAAAAAACTGTCAGCCGTCGAAACGCTCGGTGCAACCAATATTATCCTGACCGACAAAACAGGTACGCTAACCAAAAATGAAATGACTGTCACGCATTTATTGGTTGGCCACACCAAATATGAAGTCAGTGGCACTGGCTATGAGCCCAATGGAACTATTTTAAACAATCGACAAGAACCGCTGAGCCCAAAATTACTGGCTGATTTGTCGCTATTTTTTACGACCGGCGCCCTAGCCTGTAATGCAAAGGTCAGCCAGCCTGATGCTCAGCATCGAACCTGGTACGTGATTGGCGACCCAACTGAGGGCGCGGTGGTCACACTAGCCCGAAAAGCTGGCTTAAATACTGAGCAATTGCCAATTTTATACAAAGAGATCCGTGAATTCCAATTTGACTCTGGACGCAAATTAATGAGCTCGGTACGCCGCTCTGATGGCCAGATCATGTTGTTTGTTAAGGGCGCTCCGGAAGCAGTTCTAGGACGCAGCCAAAAGCTATGGGACCACGGCCATACTCGTAGTTTGACAGCGGCTGACCGTTCCTTCTTTATTAGCCACAATGAAACTGAGGCTCAAAATGCCATGCGCAATCTAGCTTTTGCCTATCGAATATTGCCAGCCTCAACTGATGTCGAGAAACTAGTCATCGATAAGGTCGAGCAAGAACTTACCTTTTTGGGCATAGTCAGTATGCACGATCCGCTACGCGACGATGTGCCAGCGGCCATGATTATGGCTCGACAAGCCCATGTTTATGTCTCCGTCGTGACTGGTGACTTTCCGACCACTGCTAAAGCAATTGCTCTGAAGGCTCAGCTGACTGCCTCGCAAGACCAAATCAAAGTTGTCACAGCCGAAGAATTAAAGGCTTTGTCTGATAGTCAGGTCTTACAGCTAGTCGAGGATGGTGGTGCCATTTTCTCGCGGGCCTCCCCGGAAGACAAGTTGCGCATTGTCGAGATTGCTAAGTCTAGTGGCCGGGTCGTGGCGGTGACTGGGGATGGCATCAATGATGCTCCAGCCCTGAAGCGCGCCGATATTGGTGTCGCCATGGGTAAGACTGGTACTGACGTCGCCAAAGAAGCCGCCGATATTGTGTTACTCGATGATAGTTTTAGTACCTTGGTCGGCGCTATCGAACAAGGTCGCTTAACTTTTGCCAACATTCGGAAAGCAGCCCGCTGTGCTATGACCGATAACGCCAGCGAGTTGATAGCCATTTTAATTAGCCTGGGTGGTCAAGTTTTGTTCCAGATCCCAATAGCCATTACGGCGATTCAGATTTTGGCGATTGATGTCATCGCTCAGATGTTCCCGATTACCGCCATGGGCTGGGATAAAGCTAACACTAACTTAATGCACGACCGACCGCGGCGATTAAGCGACCATATTATAAACGGTCCGGCCGTTCGCGAATTTTTGATGTTCGGTTTACTGTCAGCCGCTATTGCCTACACCAACTTTCTATTCTTTTTCGCCCGGAGAGGCCTTAGCCCGGTGAGCATTGATAAAACTAGCGCCCTTTATGCCCAGGCTACTATCCTGACTTACTTGACGCTCGTGCTCTGCCAGTTTATAAATCTCCTGCTGGTGCGAGCTAACGAGCATAAGAATTTCTTTAGCGCCTACCTGTGGAGTAATAAAAAGCTGCTAGTGGCATTCGGTATATCGTTCTTCTGCATTGCTAACATGATGTACAACCCGATTATCCAGCCTTACTTCCACGCCGGACCATTAAGCTTTATCGACTGGCTGACGGCCCTCGGGGGGTCCGGAATCTACTTAGCCATCCGCTTAATGCAGCGACACACCCGCAAACACACCCGTCAAGCAGTTATCAAGCTTCACCGCGAAGTTCACGGTAAGGCTTCTTTGGCCAACGTTTAAGTTAACTTAAGTCGCCGAGTAACTTCTTGGGCCAGAGTCGGTATATTGCTAAAATCGTTGATAATCACAATGTCGGCTTGAGCTTTGACTTGCAGCATATCAAGCGTCGCCGCGTCGCCGCTAGCTTGCATTTCAACTTGCTCATCGGCCAAAAATTGGTCAAATGTCCGCTGGTCCTCCGCCACCCGATTGCGGGTAGCAGCGTTTGCTTGGATACGGTCGTAGCGCAGTCGCGGCTGAGCATCAAGCCATAAAACGATCCCACCTAGTTCGTGAACACGATCAACTTCACCATGGTTGCGCAACGAAGCTAAGGCTAATTTACCGTCATTAGTCTGCAGACTAAAAGCAGCCACAGCTTTATCAACTAGTACACCTAAACCGGTTTGGCGGCGCCACTCGGCACTAATTGTTCTTAGTGTGTCACGGTCCGGCTCGAGGCCCCGTTGACGGGCTTCTTGTCTGAGCAGATCAGTAACTGATATAAAAACGTAGTTAAATTGCTCAACTAGAATCTGGCCGACCGTATCTTTGCCAGAACCGTTGGTTCCCGATATGCCAATAATGTTAGTCTTCATTTAGCGCTTATTATGCTTGATTTTAGTTCTTGATGTAATCGTGCAGTTTTTTAGCATCACGGTGTTTGCGCAATTTGGCCAGGGCTTTGGCTTCAATCTGGCGGATCCGTTCACGAGTAACAGCAAATTCTTGGCCGACTTCTTCGAGGGTATGGCTTTTGCCGTCTTCCAGACCAAACCGGAGCTTGATAATTTTCTGCTCCCGCTCAGTCAGGGCATTTAGCATATCTTTAACCTGCTCTTTGAGCAACTGGTTGGTAGCCGACTCTTCAGGAGTTACCGTGTCTTCGTCTTCAATAAAGTCAGCCAGGACTGAGTCGTCTTCGTCATCCCTGATTGAGGCGTCAAGGCTGGAGATATCCTGTTTAATTTTCATGATGTGCTCGACCTTGTCGACTTCGATCTCCATCTCTTTGGCAATTTCTTCGTTGGTCGGTTCACGGTTCAGCTTTTGGGTCAGTCGGCGTTGAGTCCGTAGCAATTTATTAATTGTCTCCACCATGTGAACTGGAATACGAATCGTCCGTGCCTGGTCGGCTATCGCCCGGGTAATGGCTTGGCGGATCCACCAAGTGGCGTAGGTTGAGAATTTAAAGCCTTTGTTGGGGTCAAATTTTTCAACTGCCCGCAATAGCCCAGTGTTGCCTTCCTGAATTAAGTCCAGCAGATCTAGCCCACGGCCAACATAGCGCTTGGCGATTGAGACCACCAACCGCATATTGGCTTCTGCCATTTTGTCCTTGGCTAGCTTTTCACCAGATGAAACCCGGCGCGCTAGTTCAAGCTCTTCAGTGGCAGTTAAGAGTGGGATTTTGCCGATCTCGCGTAAGTATAATCTAACCGAGTCATCGGCAATATCGTCATCCAGGTAACCCGACACCTCGGGTGCGGCTTCTTCTTCCTCGTCTTCTAAAATCCATTCGTCACTGAAGTGCTCGGCATCCGGCTCGGCAATGGTGACTTCAATATTGGCATCGGCCAGTTCGGTATAAAGTTTGTCCAAGATCTCGGCATTGTCCGGGGTCTCCGGAATAGCGGCGATAATTTCTTTCTGGCCAATATGACCATCTTTTTTGGCTTGCTCGACGAGCTGGACCCTGACGGCCTCTAACTCCTCGGCCGTTTTGGCGATTGGTTGTTTAGCTTTTGGCATAGTTATAATCCTCCTGTCACGCTTTTAAGTAAGGCGTCCAGTTGCTTAACCTGTTCTAGCAGTAAAGCTGTTTGAACCTCGGTAGCTGTTTCTAGACTGGCCGATAATTTTTGCTTTTGATGTTTTACATAGGCTTCAACCAGCCGACTCAGCAACCGAGCCATCTCGAGTTCCATTTCAGCGGGCTCGACATCCTGGTAGAGCTCTTCATACTCTAATCCCAAGATTTTAACATAATCACCTACCTCTTGCAATTGCTGGTCAATTGAGCCACTAAAATCTGGATTGGCTTTCAAAAAGGTTAAGAGCTGCTTGGCTTCCGGCTTGAGCATCATATCGTGTGTCATTAGTGCCAGTTGGGCTCTCAAGCTCGGCTGCATCAGCATAATAGCCAGTAAGTGATCCTGAATTTTGTGGTACTCAATCGATTGGGGGTCAAGTGGCTCGGGCGTCACGTACTGTCGTTTGCGAATCGTTTTAGCCCCAGGAATGCTTGTCAATTTAGAATTAAGAGCCTCTCGGCTGACATTAACCACCGCTGCAATGGCATTCATATAATGATCCTGCTCGACGCTGTCGGTTAAACGCTGGACCAGTGGCAAAAGTACGTCGGTGAATTGACGTTTCCCCTGAGCGCTGGTGATATCTAGTAAATGTTGGTAACGTTCCATCAGCCAATCTAAAGCATAAGTATACTTATCGATGGCGGCCTGCCAGGAAGCCGGGTCATGACGGATTAATTCGTCGGGGTCTTTACCATTTGGAATATCGATAATGCTCAGTGACACCCCAACCTGACCGGCAATCGGAATGGCTCGTTCGGTGGCCGCGAGTCCAGCTTTGTCGGCATCAAAACTCAGGCGAATGTCGTTGGTTAGTCGACCAATCGATTTGAGATGATGCTCAGTCAGGGCCGTACCGGCCGTCGCCACAACTTGCTGGACACTAGCTTGATGACTGGCAATGACATCCAGATTGCCTTCGGCAACAACAGCGTAGTGGTTTTTTCGAATTGCCTCCTTGGCCAGATGGAGACCAAAAACATGTCGCGACTTATCATAAAGCACGGTCTGGGGAGTATTGATGTATTTCGGGGCTTTAGGATCGTCAGTCAGTAGCCGCGCCGTAAAACCAATCACTGCCCCAAACGGATCTTGCAGCGGAATCATCAGTCGATCACGGAACATGTCACCGTTACCTTGATAGCGCTGAATGCTCACCCCGGCTTGCTTCATCTCGGCTTCGCTAAAACCCTTGGCCAGTAAAAATTGGCTTAGACTGGTGCCGTTGCTTGGCGCGTAACCGAGTCGCCATAACAGAGCCGTCGGTTTAGTAAATTTACGTTCCCCAAAGACATACTGCCAAGCCGGTTGGTATTTAGAAAATTGCAGCTGGTAAAATTTAGCGCTTAAGTCAAGCAGTTGGTGAAGACGAGCTTTGTCTGGGCCGTTAGTTCCGGGATTACGCCGATACTGTTCAATATCAATACCAGCTTTGCGGGCTAGTAGCTCAAGGGCTTCCTTGAAATCTAATCCCTCCATCTCCATTACAAAACTGAACATGTTGCCGCCCTTGCCAGATGAAAAATCGTGCCAAATCTGCTTTTCGGGGCTGATCATCAAGCTCGGTGTTCTTTCATTAGTAAACGGGCTTAGGCCGCGCCAGTTTCGACCGGCACGCTTAAGCTGAACATACTCCCCGATTACGTCCTCAATGCTCAGACGAGCTTTAACCTCATCAATTGCGTCCATCGTAAGAACATTGTACGCTATTTACCCTTTCGGGTGGTTAGTTCAGTTAGTCTACAACTTGGCGCAATTACACCCCTTATGGTTAAATGAAGTTATGCCCCCGCTGCAGCCCGATAACTTAGCCCCTCAAGCGCCGCCGACTAATCAATACGATTTTATTGTCAACGCCGGCAAGCGCGGTCCAGTCACCATATTGCCCAGCGTCAATAATTCATCGCTCAAGACACGTCTGTTAGTAGCCGGTGCTGGTGCCCTTGTCTTAATCGTCTTATTTTGGGTCTTCATTGCCTTGATCTCCAGCTCCTCCAGTAGCAGTACCGCTCCGCTGATATCCTTAGCCCAACAGCAAAACGAGATAGCCCGAGTATCGACCGAGTCGGCCCAGGACGCGGTATTACCAACCACGCAAACTTTCGCCATCACAACTAGTCTGAGTCTACTGAGTGAACAGCGGGCCTTTCTGGCCTACTTGCGCAGTCTGGGCAGCGTGCCAGCTAGCAGCATCTTACAAGCCACCCGTAATTCCAAGACCGATGCAACTCTCAAATCAGCCCTGAGTAACGGTAACTACGATCAAGCCTACATCGCGATTACCCAATCGGAGCTGGCATCATACGAGCACAATCTAAAGCAAGTCTTTGCCGATACTAAAGTTGTCAAAGAGCGGCAACTTCTACAAGTTGCCTACCAGCAGGCTCAATTACTAGTACAACAAGGTAACCAAACCGAATAGAATTGTTCCAAAAGCTAGATTTACAGTTCAGTCTTTGCCGCCACTAAGAGATATGAGTGGCGGATTAGGTCTTGGACTTCTGCCCAGCTCAATTGGCCGGTTAGGACAATCGTGTTCCAGTGCTTTTTGTTGAGATGATAGCCCGGCATAACACTCTCATACTTGTCGCGCAGCACCTGGGACAACAGCGGATCACATTTTAAGCTCACCTGAACGGGCATTTTGCCTTCATGCATCAGAGCAAACATTTTATCTTCAACTTTGTAAACTGCCACCGACTCACCAAACGGATAGTCGCGGACGGTATCCGGTAAGCTTAATATATAGTCCTCGACTGTTTTTTGATCCATCGTCGTTACAACTTAGTCTTGAACCACTCGAGATAGTACTGCAATTCAGCCACTGACGCCTGAATATCATCAAAAGCTCGGTGAAGTTCCTTTTTCTCAAAATCGACGCCAAACTTGCCCTGCATCAAAATTTTGAATGAACTAACATCCAACATCCGGTAGTGCAGTTTAAGATCCAAGGCCGGCCACCAGCGTCTTATGAAGCGTCGGTCGTTATGGATTGAATTACCTGCCAGAACGGCCGGTTCGCCGTGAAAGTGTTGTTCAACTAGGGCAATCAAATCCTGCTCGACTTGGCTGTTCGACTTGCCGGTGGCTGTTGCCCGCAAAAACTCATCGCGGTTAGCCGGGTAGTCCTGCCACCAGATATTTTGCTGCATCCGGTCAACCACCGTCTCGGTCTTTTGTCTAACAAACGACTCATAGCTAGCCAGCGTCTTGAAATCAAAATCGGTAACCTCAGCCGCCACTTCTAAGATGACATCTTTTTCTGGATTAAGCCCGGTCATCTCAAGATCTACCCACAGCAGCTTGGTTGGCTTGGCGTGTTGATCTATCATTTGCCCTGATTATATCGCAATCATTAGTCAAGAGAAGACTAAACCAGCAGGATTACCCAGATTAGTGGCTGTCAACAACCAGCGGCTATGACTTGGTGCGAGCTGCCGCTAGGGCGTCACTGTACCACTTGAGATCGTCTAGGGTCGTCTTCAACGCAGTTTGAGGACCATAAGGTTGTGACTTAAGCTCTTCGCTAAGATTGCCCGCATCGTCGATCAGCTCACTGGCTCGGCCGATCAAAAAGGTCGCTCGCGGTACGGTTATAGCCATTAGGCCCGGTAGCACGCCGCGCAAGTGAGCAACGGCTTGAGCTCCGCCAGTGGTACCGTGAGCCACCAGGGCGACTGGCTTTTTGGCAAACTGGAAATCGATATAATCCAGCGCATTTTTGAGCACCGCCGAGTAAGAGCGGTTATATTCTGGCGTTACCAGAACGTAAGCATCAGCTTTAGCTAGCGTGTCCAGCCATTTCTGAACGGCTGGACCCGGCTTGCGTTGGGGGTTAAATTGCGGCGAGATCGGTTCATCTAGAAACGGCAATTGGTAATCGGCTAGATCAACCAATTCGACTTCAGTGTCAGCCAGGTTGTGAGCCTCGTTGGCGACCCATTTAGCCACACGGTCTGTGACACGGCCAGGCCGAGTACTGCCGATAATAATTTGTACTTTCATACGACTTAATCCCCTTTTATGGTATACTTTGTATACTAATAGACTATACGGTTAATACTATATTTTGTAAAGTATGAAATTACCAGCCGCCCTACCAACTGTTGATCAAATTATCGAACCTCGCGTCGGTTGTATTGCTGGCGCCATGGATATCATCGGTAACAAATGGACGGCCCTAATCCTACGCGATCTAGCTACCCAGCCACAGCGTTTTTGCTTTTTAGAAAAGTCCGTTGGTCACATCAACCCTCGGACTCTCTCCAAGCGGCTCGACGATCTAGAAGCTAGCGGTATTATTACTAAGAAAAGTTTCTCGGAAACACCGCCTCGGGTCGAGTATACCCTTACCCAAAAGGGCAAAGACTTAGTTCCGGTTCTCGAGCAAATGTCCGCGTGGGGCAGTAAATATTGTTCGTCAGTTGCTTGATATTTTATTCGTGCGGCTTGAAATCAAGGGCCGCTGAATTGATGCAGTACCGCATGCCGGTCGGCTGATCTGGAGCGTCATGAAAAACATGGCCCAGGTGGCTGCCGCAGCGAGCACACTGAACTTCCGTCCGGCTCATACCGCCGCTAGGGTCTTCGATTAATTTGACTGTTTTAGAATCAGCCACATCGTAAAAGCTCGGCCAACCTGAGCCTGAATCAAACTTGGTGTGGCTGTCGAATATGATTTGGCCACAGGCCATGCAAGTGTAATCTCCAGTCGCATTGTTATGGAGTAACCTGCCGGTAAATGGCGCCTCCGTCCCCTTCTCGCGCAGGACGTGATACTGCTCAGGCGTTAGTTTCTTTTTCCAGTCATGATCATTAGCCATAAGCTAATTATAGCGCGCTATTAGGACTTTGGTTTGTCGAGCTTATCAAGCTTAAACAGTTTAATGACACCGTAAACAACCGCTAGGACAAATAAGAAGTCGATCAGAACAAAAACAAACGCCCCCCAGCCGAAATTGGCGTATTGGTGACCGAAATGCAGCGTAAACGTCCGCGAGCTAAGAGCGACGCCGCCAAATAACAGGGCGGTCAGTGGATCAATAAAACTGGCTATCAGTTGTTTCACGACACCTTGGACCTGAGTACCGACGACGAAACCAACCGCCAAAGCCACAATGGCGTTTTGACGCAGAAAATCGGTAAAACCACTGACTGGTTGTTTCAGGCCTTTTTGGACAACCGACATACGGTGCTGCCCTTTAGTTTGGCTTGAATCGGTTGGTTGCTGTGCTGCCATGCTTAGTATTATAACGCATTTACATCTGTTGCGGTGCTGGGATCCCCAACAGTTTAAGCCCTTCTTCGAGCACGTCAGCGTAGTCTGAAACCAAGCTCAGCCGCTCCGCTTCCCGCGGATCACCAATCACCCGGTTATGTTCGTAAAAATTGTTAAATGTCTGGGCTAGTTCATATAAGTAGTTACAGATGTGATGCGGCATCAGCTCGTCGACCGATCGTTCCAGAATTTCAGGATACTCGGCCATTTTGGCCAGCAAGTTTCTTTCGGCGGGATCAAGTTGAGCCATCTGTTCAGCTGGTTTTAGGGTGCTTTTTTTGAGAATGCTGCGCGCCCGAACGTGGGCATATTGAAGATAAGGACCGCTGTTGCCCTCCAAGCTGATAGCCTCATTGACATCAAAAACTACATCGCTGCCCAGGCGGTTCTTGAGTAGGGCGTAGCGGAGAGCCCCGACCATACCGTCGCGTAAACCATCAGCCTCAGCTCCCCGATCTTTTAGAGCAGCTTCAAGAGTTTCAAACAACCAGTCAATATTAATCGCTGTCCCTCGGCGTGAACTCATTTTGCCGGTGGTCAGTTTGACCGTGCCGGTTGGTATATTGCGGGTCACACCGGCTAGTTCAGGTGAGGCCAGCTCAGCAGCCTTAAGGACAACTTGGAAATATTCCTTCTGCTCCACTGCCGTTACGATGTAACTGGCTTGAGGATTAAAATCTTGCTGTTTGAGCTGAATTAAGCCGAGATCACGCGCTTCGTACAGGGTTGTGTTACGACTGGAGATAAAGACCCTGGTGTGCAAGCCGTATTTTTCACCCGGAAAAATGATCGCACCGTCGGATTTTTCAAAGATATCACCTAAATGCTGCTCAACGATTTGTCGGCCGGCTTGATCAGCGGTACTTTCCAGATAGCGGCGTTCTACTGGGCGGCTGTTAACCAATGCCAGAACTTGGTCTATGTAGCTAAAGCTCCAGTTTTTACAGATATCATAGACCTGCTTAAAAAGTGGGTCGGTCAGGGTAAAGGATTCTTTGGCATAGCGTTCGATGTCCTGCTTAGCTAGCTCGTCTTGATCGTAGGCGACTGTTCCTTCGGCATATTTCTGACTTAGAAATTTCGGTCTTTCAGTCTCGTTCAGGTTGTTGAGCTTAGCAATATCCCCGTTAATAAATTTCAAAATAGCCCACATAGATTTCCCAACGTGCAAACCGACGTCACCGTGATAACTGACTCGGTGGGTGTTGGCTCTGCCAGCTTCCAACAGATTAGCCAGTGTATCGGCCACCACTGAATTAAAGGCGTGACCAATATGGATATCTTTGAACGGGTTTGGATTATTGGTCTCAATGACTACGGTCTGGTCTGCATAAACCTTCGGGTGCTCGGGTCGATGGACGGCTGCGAGCAAACTTTGGTC
Source organism: uncultured Candidatus Saccharibacteria bacterium (assembly GCA_964560315.1). Lineage (GTDB taxonomy): Bacteria > Patescibacteriota > Saccharimonadia > Saccharimonadales > UBA4665 > CAVPPA01. The sequence goes on along the minus strand of CAZLLA010000020.1, from coordinate 6,220 downwards.
GCTAAGACGCAGGTTTAAGAACCCCGGACTGACGACGTTAATTTCTGACACTTGCTGTCCTAAAATTTCACGCAGTTTATTGGCTAGCTGGTCGGCAATCTCCTGGGGTGGTTTACCAAGCTGACCAGCTAGTTGCAATGCAACATTAGTCGCATAATCGCCAAATTGCTCATCGGGACGGGTCAGCTGGGCAGGAACCTCGACCCCAAACAGCGTTTTTGACGTCTCGAAAATGGCTTTTTCTAGTTCTGGTCTCATTATTTAGCAGTATATCAGGTTACGACCGCCGTAGCCCCAAGAGTTTGATGCCCTTCCAGGCGACGAAGTACATACTGATTAGCAAAGCAAAAAACGGCAGTGCGACCAGCAGAACTTGAGAATATTGTGATGGGTGCAGTAAACGTGTCGAAACCTCAAACAGTATCCCTGCCGGGTCAGTAAAAACATTCCAGGTATTCCACCTTAGATCACGCCCAATGTAAATGGCAAAGCTGCAAATAAACAACAAAAAACCAACCATTATGGTAGTGGCTCGGGGGCTAAAGCGCTTGGCTAATTCTTGTTGAACTAAATACAGACTGGTAAAGCCCAGCAGCACTCCGATATAGATAAACGACGTAAACATAACCGTGTTAAAGAGAAGTTGCTGCATGTCGATATTGGTTAAATGAATAAAGTCACTGATCATGTAAAAGGCATTCGGCAAGAATATTAGCCATAGAACACTAACACTCATAGCTTCCCAACTTGACCAAAGTTTATGCCGTAAACAATACCTAAGCCAGAGTGCCAAACCAAAAGGTACCCAGGCCAATACCAGATTAACTAGCAGATAGTTTTGGCTAAAGGTCCGGTTGGCAATCGCATCGGCCACCAGCAAGCCGATGCTCACGGCTGTCGCCAAGCAAAGAGCCAACAAAAATTGGCGCCACGGAGTCAAACTCACAATCCCACGCATTCTAACTCTCATTATAACAACGCTTGGGTCAATCTATCTGAAACTCTGAATAATGTTTAAGCCAGCTCCTTTTTAAAGCTTTCTACTAAATCAACTGGGGCCGGATTTAGACCATTTAAAAGAGCGGCGTAAAGGGTTACAAAATCGCCGAAGGCAATCGCCCAGAGTAACTGTTCGATTAGACCAGAGCCCTCAATCGTCACCTGGTGCGGATTTGGCCAGAGTCCCGACAATAGACGGCCCGATATCTCGAAGCGCTTTTGAATTCTTTCATTCTCGAGGCCACTCTTAAGTTCAATCACGGCATACGGTTTATCAACCGGCTGCTTGCTCCAACCGACAAACTCGTTGTGATTAAATTCCGGGTACTGCCCCGTCCAGGCAATCTGTTTGGCATTTTCATTAAAGCTGATTTTCCACTTGTAAGCCGCCGGATAAAGTTTTGGTCCGGCATAAACGACAATCGATTTACCGATACACTCTAGAGCAAGCGCTTTGGCTGGGTTACTACTGGTCCGAACTGTCGGCAACCAATTTACCACGGACTGCTGCAAGAAGGGACCAACTGCCTCTAGCTCAGCCAGCCGCGCTGGTTCAGCTAACCCTGCTGAAACCAATAATGTGACCAGCGCTTTCAAGTCATAAAGTACGGCGTATCGAGGCTGCTGAACTTTTGGAATCATTGCAAGTGGGTAGCCCTTTTGCTGGGCTATTTCAACTAGTTTACCCCCGCCAGAGATGACTGCGATCTTGGCGCCTTTTGCTTCAGCTTGAGCCAAAGCGCTGAGAGTTTCTTCGGTATTCCCAGAATAACTAGAAGCGACGAAGTAGGTCCGCGGCGAAACATAAGCCGGGATATCATAGTTACGCACCAGCTCAAAGGGCACGCGGTAACCTGGCCAACTTTCGCTAACCAGACCAGCTAGGGCCGATCCGCCCATACCGGCGAAGACGATATTGTCAACCGAAACTTCAGCTTGATTGGTTTGAAAGCTCTGGCTTAGTTGCTGCCATTGCTTTTCGGCGATTCCCAGGGTATCAATAACATCGTGTTCGTGAATATATTTCAGGTCGTCTAGCATATGTCTAAGTCCTTGTGCTTTAAGCTTATTCGTCTATAGTATAGTTAACCATTAACGTCTAGGGGGAACAAATGTTTGGGCACGATGACGACAATAGTGACGTCACTCAGGGCGGCACCCAAGGTTCAGTACCGGCTGAACCGCTTGATGACGGCACACTCGCTTTACTTGCAAATGATGGCGCTGATAACAATAACACCGACGCGCGCCCCGAGAGCGTCGCGCCAGAATCAGCCCCACCGGCACCTTATACAACACCGGCTCCGGTTGCGCCCGATCAGGCCGACCCGGCAGTTCCGTCTGGCAGCGACGATCTTATTGATATCAAACAGAAGGCGCTGCAGCAGCTTAAACCTCTAGTCGGTCACTTGGACCAAACACCCGAGGAACAATTCAGAACTACGATGATGATGATCCAAGCAGCCGACGACCAAAGTCTAATCAGCAAAGCCTACCAAGCTGCCTCGGCTATCACTGATGAAAAAGCTCGCGCCCAAGCCCTGTTGGACGTTGTCAATGAGATCAATTACTTTAATTCTCAGCACGAAAATTAGTCTTCCTAGAGTTTAGGTTCAGCTTGTCGTGTGCTGTAACGGAGCCGTAAGTGGTAGACAATAGCGCCCGTTAGACCCGCACCAAAAGCGACCAAAAAGATATCTGTGCCAGGACCGGTGTTCGGCATGGTGGTAGCCGAGGTTGACGGAGTAACTGTCGAAGCAGATTTTGGTGCCGGTTGGACGGCGATTGACGGCGTTGTCTTGGGAGTCGTGTGATTAGTGGCTAGTTTTGGTTGGCTACCACCTAGGCCATGGAGCCACAAGCCGGCTAAAATAGCAGCGACGATAATTACCAGCAATACGAATAAGGCAATTGCCCGGCGGACTTTTAGACTCCGAGCAATCTGACTACCGTAAAATGAGCTAAGTTCTGGTGGCAGATTTAGTTTCGTTGATGACTGGTTTGACCGCTTATCCAAAAACCACATATTAATAGTGTAGCGCGGCTTCCACCAGATACAAAGCATGAGCGTTTAGTCATTTAAGCTTAAAAAACGGGGCCAGGGTCAGCCGGGTCCCGCTTTCATATTGGGTGGAGGTAGTTTTTATCTACATCATGCCCATGCCGCCACCCATATCAGGGGCAGCTAGCTTTTCTTCTTTTGGTACTTCCACGATTAGGGCGCCCATCGTCATAGTCGTTCCGGCAATGCTGACAGCATTCTGGACGGCTTCTTTAGTGACCCGTGTTGGGTCAACAATACCGCTGGTTTTCATATCAACCAACTTCGACGGATCATTGACGTTTACGCCTTGGCCAGTTTTAGCAGTCTTAACTTTAGGCAACCATTCGTCGGCATTGAGCCCGGCATTCTTGAGCAGAATTCGGAAGGGTTGTTCAAGTGCTTTAACCAAAATCTGACGCCCGGCTGAAACGGAGTTATCTTCGGTCTTATCGGCGGCAATCGAACTGGTTAGGTTAATCAGCGTAACGCCACCACCCGGCACAATACCGTCGCTCAGGGCTGCCTTAACAGCCGCCACAGCATCATCAACCCGGAATTTCTTTTCTTCTATCTCTGTTTCGGTGGCTCCGCCAACTTTTATGACGGCCACTTTACCGCTTAGTGAAGCACGACGCTTTTCAAGATTTTCTTTGTCGTACTCACTACTAGCAGCTTCGATTTGCTGCTGGATTTGCTTAACTCGGGCAGCTACTTCAGTTGGCGAACCGCCACCTTCAATGATGGTCGTTTGATCCTTGTTAACGATGACTTTGCGAGCCGATCCAACCACTTGTAAGTCAACATTTTCAAATGTCATACCGCGGTCGCTGCTAATGACTTCGGCGCCAGTTAAAATGGCAATGTCATTTAGGGCGTCTTTACGACGATCGCCAAAGGCTGGTGCCTTTACGGCGACGGTGTTGAAAACACCCTTTAAACGGTTCAAAACCAGCGTCGTGAGGGCTTCGCCTTCGACGTCTTCAGCGATTAAAACCAGGTCCTTTTTGCCAGCCTGGGCCAATTTCTCAAGCAGTGGCAAGAATTCGGCAATACTCGAAATCTTTTTATCGGTGATTACGATCGCCGGTTTGTCGTAGACGGCTTCCATCCGGCCGGTGTCGGTCACCATGTAGGCACTAACAAAGCCACGATCAAACGTGAAACCTTCGACAACTTCACTTTCCAGCGCTAGGCCCTGACCCTCTTCGACGGTTACCACACCGTCTTTGCCAATCGCTTCCATAACATCGGCTATTAAATTGCCGATACTTGGATCACCAGCCGAAATAGTAGCCACTTCAGCCACGCGGCTTTTCTTACCGGCGATATCTTCACTCATGGTACCCAGTTTTTCGATAACCTGTTGCGCTGCTGCCTCCAGTCCCTTGCGTAAAAGCATCGGGTTGTGGCCGGCGGCAATCAACTTATTGGCCTCATTTAAGAGATGAAATGTAATAACTGTAACGGTAGTGGTTCCATCTCCAGCCACATCACTCATTTTGGAGGCCGCCTGTTTGATCAGCTCAGTGCCGACCTTATAACCTAGCGTCTCATCATCAATATCGCCAATTTCGACGGCTTTGGCAACCGTCACTCCATCGTGAGTTACCGTCGGGGAGCCGTAAGATTTGCTAATCACAGCATTTTGACCTTTCGGACCCATGGTCGTTCGGACAGCGTTGTATAAAATTTCTGCGCCAGCCAGCACTCGCTTGCGCGCCTCTTCGTCGTAAAAAACTTTCTTTGCCATCTTGATTTAACTCCCTTTCCTATTGAATGGTGGCCAGTATATCTTCTTCTTTAACCACGATATACTTTTCACTTCCAAGTTTTACATCAGTAGTATTGTAGTCATGTTTATAAATAATTCGGTCGCCGACTTTAATCTGTTTCACATCTTTGCCGACGGCAATCGCTTTAGCAACTTTTGGTTTTTCGGTCGCATTGTCAGGTAAATAAAGGCCACTGGCCGTCTTAGTCTCGGGTTCCTCGCTGACCGCCACCACATACTCAGCCAGAGGTTGGATTTTTGCACTCATAGCTACACTTTCTCCTTTCTTACGCGCATCGTTCTCAGTGAATTAGCACTTCATACTATCGAGTGCTAACATTCAACTTAATAATAGCGTTGTCATGATAAGCCTGTCAAGAAGACGAGCTATAATTCGAGGACATGACCAATCAGCTTATTAATCAAACTGTTCTGATGTCCGGAGCCGAATATTTCGATGATAGTTACGCCATTAACGCCTATATGGATAACCGTGTCCCGGTTAACCGAACGCTGGCGGCGGCCGAACATGACAATATACGGAAAGCCTTGGAGCAAGCTGGCGTCAGCGTGGTTAAGGTATCAGCGCCAGTTGCTTGCCAGGACGGCGTTTACACCGCTAATTGGGGTCTTAGTCGCGGCAACAAAGTTGTGCTGGCACACTTGCCCAATAAGCGACAAGCCGAAGAACCTTATGCCAAAAAGGTTTTTCGAGATCTTGGTATGCAGGTCATCGAATTACCAGCTACAGTTCGCTTTAGCGGGCAGGGTGATGCCCTGCCCTTCGGTAAAATGTTGTTTATGGGCACAACCTTTCGGACCGATCTAGAAGCTCACCGTCTTATTGCCGATATTCTAGGCTACGAAGTGATCAGCCTCCAAACTATTCCGAAGCGCCGCTTTTTAGAGCTCGGCCCAGTCGCTACTAACCGAATAACTGGTTGGCCGGACAGTTTTTTCTATGATCTCGACTTAGCTCTGGCAGTTCTGCAATTACCGACAGCCAGCAGCAAAGGTCTGATAGCCTGGTGTCCGGCAGCTTTCACGCCAGCTAGCCAAGCTAAAATTCGTAATCTGGATATCGATAGGATTGAAGTTTCACGACGCGAAGCTCAGAAAAGTTACGCCTGTAATCTGGTCTCAACTGGCGAAACTGTGATCATGACAGCTTGCGCGCCGAAGCTAAAACGGGTCCTCGAAGCACGTGGGTTAATGGTTATCACACCCCAAATTCAAGAACTCGCCAAGGGTGGTGGTTATATTCGTTGCGTTACCCTAACACTAGACAACAATTAATGCTATCTCTCAGTTATAAATTCTAACTGCTAAAAATCTTCTCATGTCCATAATTATTTCCCCGGTTATGGACCGGTACCAATAGGGTGTGATTACCCGGTTACGAACCT
>CAZLLA010000019.1:0-21952 GCA_964560315.1 uncultured Candidatus Saccharibacteria bacterium | reverse complement strand
AGAAGCCAAGGCCAATGGACAGACTATCTTTTTGTCATCGCATATTCTTGAAGAGGTCGAGGCCTTGTGCGACCGCCTGGCCATTTTGCGTAAGGGCAAACTAGTAGAGGTCGGCACACTAGCCCAGTTGAGACATCTTTCGGCTGTCACCATTGAGGCAACTTTTGAGGGTACTCCACCGGATGTCCGGCACTTTAAGGGAGTCAGCAATGTCTTGATCAATGACAATAAAATGAGTTGTCAGTTGCATGGCCCAATTGCTGATTTATTGGCAGTTCTAGCTGCGGCTCACCCCATAACTTTACTAAGCCGCGAGCCGTCACTCGAAGAGTTGTTCCTAACAATTTATGGCGATGATGATCTGCGCAATACTGAGGCTAAAGATGAACCCTAATTCCGAGGTTGTCATACCCAAAGCTAGTTTCAAGTATTTTCGGTCACCCCAAACAGTGGTTAGCCGATTTGTAACTCGTAACTCGATTCGCAGTGCCGCCCTATGGGCTTTAATATTTGGTGTTTATGTGGCCAGCAAGGGCATCGGCTATGCGACTGCTTATCCGACGGTAGCCTCTCGAGTGAAAGTGGCCGCCTCACTTGGTAATAATGCTGGCTTTAATGCCATTCTTGGCATTCCACACAGTTTAAACACAGTTTCTGGAGAGATTGCCTGGAATACTCTGATTGTGATAACGATTATTGGGTCCGTCTGGGCTTATTTAAAGGCTACCAAAACTTTCCGCGGTGAAGAAGATGCTGGTCGCTGGGAGTTGCTGTTATCTGGTCAAACAACAGCCAGGATGGCTTGCGTCAACGCCTTGGCGGGCCTGAGCATCAGCCTAGTAGTTATGTATCTGGTTTCGGCTATTACTTTTATAGTTATCGGTAAAGATCACGCCGTTGGTTTTAGTGTCACCGCCGGCCTATTCTTTGCCTTGGCGGCTACGGCCGGGGCCGCTATGTTTATGGCAATTGGTGCTTTTGTATCACAGCTGATGCCAACTCGGAGCCGAGCGGCCGGGGTGTCGACGGCCATGTTAGGTATCTTCTTTTTGATACGGGCGGCCGGGTCTGCGACCAGTCTACATTGGCTGCTCAATCTGACCCCGATTGGCTGGATTGATAAGCTGCAGCCTCTTTACGGTAGCCAGCCGATTTGGTTGTTGCCGATCGTGGCGCTAATTGTCGTCTTAGTGGTTGTCACGGTTATCCTGGCTGGACGGCGTGACTTGGGCGACAGTACGTTCGCTGATAAAGATACCTCCAAGCCACACAACCGATTACTAAACAATCCACTAGGCGTAGCTTTCAGACTTAATCGAGGAGTGACTATTAGTTGGTTGGCTGGTATTTTTGTGGCGACAGCGTTCTACTCTTTTTTGACTAAAGCAGCCACTTCACTTTTGTCTGACTCACCGGGGCTAAAAAAGAGTTTCAGCGCTGCCGAAAGCCTGCTACACACCAATCTAGACTTAATCTGGCTAGGTGTCACTTTCTATTTAATGATGATGTTGATTATGGCCTATGTCGCAAGTGCCGTCGGGTCGGTGCGTAAAGACGAAGCCGATGGCTACGTTGACAACTTGTTGGTCTGTGAAGTCAGCCGTATGCGTTGGCTGTGGGGCAGGATATCTTTGATTGTCGGCGGTATTGCCTTAGCCGGTTTGGCTGTTGCGCTGGGGGCCTGGTTAGGAATCATCAATGAAAGTACGGGTATTAGTTTTCACCAACTATTGATAGCTGGGGTTAACGCTATTGTGCCGGCGGTTTTTATTCTCGGTTTAGGTATCTTTGCACTCGGTTTTATGCCGCGCTTAACGACAGTTATTGCCTATAGTGCGATCGCCTGGTCCTTTCTAATCAGCATCTTGAAGTCCGGGCTTCATCTAAACCATTGGATATTAGACACTTCAATATTGCAACACGTTAACCTGGCTCCTGCAGCTAACCCAGTCTGGAAAACAGCTATCGTAGTCGTTTGCTTAGGCGTCTTGTTGGCGGTGCTAGGCGCCCTGCGCTTCAACAGCCGCGACCTGCAAAGCGAATAGGTATTTGACGGATTATAGATTAAACACTGAAATACTTTAATACGGCTGGCCAGTCTCGGCACCGCGTGATGGCGGCTGGTAATTGATCAGTTTGATTCCACGAGTAGTTGCCAAATAAAACGGCTTTAATACCTTGTTCAGCGGCTGGCTTAAGATGACTAATCTGGTCGTCGATTAATGCGAAGGCGTTTAGTTCAAGACAAACTTCCGCCTTAGTCCGAGGCTTTTCCAGAATCGCCGCATAACCGATTGAGGTGACTCCTCCGAAACAACCCGGGAAATATTTGTCGAGCTGGTTGGCTGTAATTGATGAAAGTTGTGGCAGACGAGCCGAAACAATCTCGAGATCATAAACTGCTCCAAGTTTTTTGATGGCTGCGCGAGCTGCCGTTAGAGGACCGACTAACTGATAATCATCTGATTGATGAAAGTTGTAGACTCGATCAACGGCCTCACGGACGGATATGCCCATCTCTTTGGAGAGGTCGTAAGATTGAAGGTCGTCTTGACTATAATTGGTGCCGAACTTTTTGTTATGGTGCAACCTAAAGGCGTCCATAAAAGGGAACAACACCTCATCAATATCGACGGCTATAATCCTCTTACTCACAATGATACTGTAGCGTCAATTAATCAAATAGTGCAACCCATTTGACGGTAATTGGTAACCAATATTTGAGCTAAGCTGCCAAATACCATACAATAGTGTCTAATCGTGTCAGTCAAACAGGAACGGCTTAGCCCAACCAGTGCTAAGTTGACAATTAGTGCCGAGCAAGAGTTGATGGCTTCAGTTAAAAATGAAGTCCTAAAGCGCCTCGGCAAACAAACTAAAGTGCCGGGTTTCCGAGAAGGTAAGGCTCCGGTTGGGTTAGTTGAGAAACAGGTCAGCTCTTCATTGCTCCAGACCGAATTTTTAGATGAAGCGATTAACCGTCTATATTCGGAAGCCCTAGAAATAGAGAATATCCGACCCGTTAACCAGCCTAAAATCTCTGTCCAAAAATTTGTGCCTTTTACGACACTCGAGTTTATCGCTGAAGTCGAAGCCATTGGTAAGGTGACATTGCCGGACTATACCAAAATTAAGTTGGCCAAAAAGAAGATTAGTTTATCGGAAAAAGATGTTGATGACGTCATTCATAATCTTCAGTTAAGAGTTGCCGACAAGTCGGACGTCACCAGACCGTCACAAATCGGAGATCAGGTCATGATTGACTTTACTGGTAAGGATGCCAAAACCGATGACGCTATTAAAGGAGCCGATGGCAAAGATTTTCCGCTGATACTCGGTTCCAATTCATTTATTCCTGGTTTTGAGACGAATCTGGAGGGCTTAAAGTCTGGTGCAAAAAAGACCTTTACGCTGAAATTTCCCAAGGATTATGGTGTTAGCGCTTTGCAAAATCGTGAGGTTGTCTTTGCCGTCACCATCAATAAAGTTCAGGCGGTAGTGGAACCTAAAATTGATGCTGAGTTTGCGACTAAAATTGGGCCCTTCAAGACCGTTGAAGAACTGCGTGATGATATAAAAAAACAGTTGTCCGTCGAGAAGCAGACTGAATTGGATCGACTATTTGAGAATGAATTGCTCGAAAAAATTGCCGCCACCGCTCACGTTGATATCCCAGACAGCTTGATCAACGAAGAAGTTGAGCGCACCGAACAGCAAATCAGGCAGAACTTAGCTTATCGTGGCCAGACCTGGCAAGAATATTTAGATGAAATGGGCCAGACTGAGGCTGATTACCGGGCTTCACTGCGTCAGCCCTCGGAACTAAGAGTTAAAGTCGGGCTGGTCCTAACTGAGGTAGCCGATCGCGAGCAAATAACCGTGACACCCGAAGAGTTTGATATGCAGCTGCGTCTACTGAAAGGGCAATATCAAGACCCGGCCATGCAAGCCGAACTTGATAAGCCAGAGAACAAACGGACGATCTTGTCGCGGATGTTAAGTGAAAAAACGATAGCCAAACTAAGCCAATACGCTACTTCTAAAACTGCCTAGCTCAAATCTGGGCCAGTTTTTAGCACTCTTGACTTGCGAGTGCCAATAACGGTATCATTAAAGGTATGAATGATTCACCACGCAGCCAAGTCTTGATCCCAACCGTCATTGAGCAGGACGGTCGTTATGAGCGAGCCTATGATATTTATTCGCGGCTTTTGAAAGACCGGATTATTTTTCTTGGTACCGACATTAATGAAACTACAGCCAATTTAATCGTTGCCCAATTACTTTTCCTTCAAGCCGAAGACCCTAAAAAGGATATCTTTCTGTACATTAATAGCCCGGGCGGCACGGTTTATGACGCCTTGGCGGTCTACGACACCATGCAATACGTTACCAACGACATTCAGACTGTCGGTATCGGTATCCAAGCTTCCGGAGCGGCTTTTCTACTGAGCAGCGGGGCTAAGGGCAAACGCTATATTCTACCCAATGCCAGCGTCATGATTCACCAACCCGGTAGCAGTACGCGGGGTAAGGTAACGGACATGGAGATTGATCTTCGTGAATCAATCCGACTTAAGCAGCGACTCAATGAAATTATGGCCGCTAACACTGGCCAGAAAATCGCTAAAATCAAAGATGATATGGAACGAGATTATTGGATGACCGCATCTGAAGCCAAAAAGTATGGGTTGGTCGATGACGTCATTAGCACGCTTCCCAAAATAACCTCTTGACAATATCTGGACACTCCTGCACACTAAAAGTCAAGAAGTAGTTTACGTGTGGTAGTGTTTATCATAAAAAGGCGCTCAAAAACCCACTCGTAGTGATCTTCGCGCGATTAACTAAAGCTAAACAACTATTAATTCATATCTGTCACAACTAACAGGTAATCAAATAACTGCATCGTTTGGGTCTCGTTTAGTACGGTGTAGGCGTGTTTTGTTGCGTGTAGTTGTGCACATGCCTTGAAAGGGGTGACTGTAGCGAATGGCAAAAGGCACAAGTGCGTTAGAGGTCAAAAAAAGTCCGCGAACTACCAAGAACAACGAGAGGGTCTACTTTACACGTCGTCAAGACGCCCTAGAACTGCCCAACCTTGTCGATCATCAAACTAAAGCCTTCCAGTGGTTTGTGGGTGAAGGTTTGGGTGAATTGCTAGCCGAGATTAGTCCGATTGATGATTATACCGGTGCTAAACTGACTCTTAATTTTAAAAGTTATCATTTTGGCAAACCAAAACTAACAGAAGCTGAAGCGCGCGAAAATAATGTCTCTTATGAAGCTCCCCTGTTAGCTCAATTAGAGCTAGTTAATAAAGTTACCGGTGAAGTCAAAGAGCAGGAGATCTATCTGGGTGATTACCCATGGATGACCGATCGCGGGACTTTTGTCATTAATGGCGCTGAGCGAGTAGTAGTTAGCCAGTTGGTTCGTTCAGCTGGAGTTTTCTTCACGGCCGAGCAGCACACCATGGGAGCCCTTTACGGGGCTAAAGTTATCCCTGGTCGTGGGGCCTGGTTGGAATTTGAAACTGCCGCCAATGGGGCAATTTATGTCAAAATTGACCGCAAACGCAAAATCCCGATCACCACGCTCCTACGAGCCCTGGGTGTGGCTGATGTCCAGATGCGGGATGTTTTTAAGCATGTTGATACCGGCAAGACCAATTATTTGGACGCTACTCTCGAAAAGGATACCGCCCATGGTCAAAACAACGCTTTAATTGAAGTTTATCGCCGCTTACGCCCGGGCGACTTGGCGACGGTCGAGAATGCCCGCGGTCTGATCGAAAACATGTTCTATAACTATAAGCGCTTTGATTTTTCAAGAGTTGGACGTTACAAACTCAACAAGCGCCTAGACCTTGATGTGCCTAATACGATTGAAAACCGAGTAATGCGCATTGCCGACCTGGAAGCCATTATTGCCGAGATTATTCGATTGAATAACACCAAAGACCCGGCTGATGATATCGACAGCTTAGCTAATCGCCGCGTCAAGATGGTTGATGAACTTGTCCAACGTCAATTTCGAATCGGTTTACTGCGCATGGTCCGCAATACCCAGGACCGGATGTCGATGTGCGACATCGAAACTGTTCAACCCGGACAATTAATCAACGCCCGACCAATTGTTGCTGCCGTCCGTGAGTTTTTTGCCAGTAGTCAGTTGTCACAGTTCATGGACCAAGTCAATCCTCTAAGCGAACTAGCTCACAAGCGTCGGTTGAGTTCAATGGGTCCTGGCGGTTTGTCGCGCGAACGAGCCGGTTTTGACGTCCGTGATGCACATGCTACTCACTACGGTCGAATTTGTGCCGTTGAAACGCCTGAAGGCGCTAACATCGGCCTAGTTCTTAACTTGGCCAACTATGCCCGAGTTAACGACTATGGTTTTGTGGAAACACCGTATCGCAAAGTCCTGAACGCCGTGTCGGCTAAAGAAATTGTCGGCGAAACCGCGGCTGTTAATTTGGAAGACGAGAAAGGCAAAACCTTAGTTAAGGCTGGTACTAAGATAACGGCGACCGATGCTGCAAAGCTAGCAAAAGTCACTTCCCGAACCACTTGGCCGATTAAAGCCCGGGTAACTAATAAAATTGTCTACTTGGATGCCTTTGACGAAGAAGCAGCGGTCATTGCCGGTGGCGGTAACGCGGTTAATGAAGACGGACACTTTGAAGCTGAACGAGTCAGCTGTCGGATGAATCTTAAGACAACTGAAGTTGATGCTAACGATGTTACTCACATTGATGCGGCCCGCAATCAGATTATTGGTTCTTCAGCCGGACTTATCCCGTTCATTGAAAAGAACTATGTCTATCGCTCGCTGATGGGTGCCAACCAACAGCGCCAAGCCGTACCGCTAATCAACCCAGAAGCACCGATTGTCGGCACTGGTGTGGAGGCTCCAATTGCACGCAATACTGGCCAGATTGTTCTGGCTGAAGCTGATGGTGAAGTTGTTAAGACTACGGCTGATGAGGTCGTAGTGCGCTATAAAGAGGGGCAAATTACTTATCACCCACAACACTTTGTGCGCTCTAATGAGGGCTCATGCATTAATCAAAAAGTTGTCGTTAGTACTGGCGATAAAGTTAAAAAGGGCGACCTCTTGATTGAGGGTATGTCAATCGCCGGCGGTGAAATTGCACTTGGTAAAGACCTACTAGTAGCCTTTATGCCTTGGGCTGGCTACAACTTCGAGGATGCCATTGTCATCTCGCGCCGACTGGTCGAGGACGACACCCTAACGTCAATTCATATTGTTGATTTCATGATTGAAGTTCGGGAAACCAAATTGGGACCAGAAATTGTAACCCGAGATATTCCTAATGTTTCAGAAGAGGCCCTTCGCCATTTGGCCGAAGACGGCATTGTTCGTATTGGAGCAGAGGTTCATCCTGGCGATATTCTTGTTGGCAAGATTACACCTAAAGGCGAGCAAGAACTAAGCTCTGAGGAACGATTACTCAGGGCTATTTTTGGCGAAAAAGCCAAGGAAGTGCGCGATACTTCACAACGCATGAGCAACGGTAAGCACGGTAAAGTTGTTGGAGTTAAAGTCTTTAGCCGCGAAAATGGTCACGAACTGAAGTCGGGTGTTATCAAGCAGATTCAGGTATTTGTAGCCCAGATGCGCAAAATCAGTGTTGGCGACAAATTAGGCGGGCGTCACGGAAACAAGGGCGTTATCGCTCGAATCCTGCCAATCGAAGACATGCCATTTACAGCTGACGGCACGCCGACAGATATTGTCCTTAATCCGTTAGGCGTCCCATCTCGCATGAACCTCGGGCAATTGTACGAGGCCCATCTTGGTATGGCCGCCCAGGCTCTGGGGATTCGCGTCGCCAGCCCGTCATTTGACGGTGTTCCAGTTGTCAAAATTCAAGAACTGCTGAAGCAAGGCGGCTTGGCCGAGGATGGCAAGCAACAGCTTTATGATGGTCGCAGTGGCGAACCGTTTAAAGAGCGCACTACGGTTGGTGTAATGTATATGACTAAGCTCAACCACATGGTAATCGATAAAATTCACGCTCGGTCAACTGGTCCATACACTATGGTTACTCAGCAACCACTTGGTGGTAAAGCGCAAAATGGTGGACAGCGTTTCGGTGAGATGGAAGTCTGGGCGCTAGAAGCTTACGGCGCCGCCAATACGCTTCAGGAAATGTTGACCATTAAATCGGACGATGTCTATGGCCGTTCCAAGGCATACGAATCGATCATTAAGAAGAGTGAGATCCTGGGTCCTAAAGTGCCCGAAAGCTTTAACGTTCTAGTTAAGGAATTACAGGGTCTAGGTCTAAAAGTTGACCTTATCCGGTCAAATAAGGCTGTTGATGCAGAAGCTATTCTGTCCAGCAATATTCACAAGGAGGCCACTGAGGGCACGTTGCCGGAAGTCCCACAAGAAGTCGCTTCGGATGTCGATGTGACTGAGGAACTAGCGGCCGACGAATTCAGCATCGTTGATGTTGACGGTAATGTGAATATTCAGGATGAAGAAAGTACTCCAGCCATGGTGACTGAGGGTGAGGCCAATGTTACAGAAGATGTAAATGACGAGGAGGTAGCGTAATGCGTAGATACAATTCTTCAGGTACTGATATTGCCGAGTTTGACGCTGTTCGTCTAGCGGTTGCTAGCCCAGAAGATATTTTGGACTGGAGCTACGGCGAAGTTACCAAGCCGGAAACCATCAACTACCGAACTCAAAAGCCGGAACGTGACGGCCTATTTTGTGAGCGTATTTTTGGACCAGTCAAGGACATTAACCCGCATGACGCTAAGTACAAAGGGGTCCGATCGCGTGAAGCGGCCGTTGACAAGAACGGTGAATTAGTCACCCGATCAATCGTCCGACGCGAAAGGATGGGCCATATTACTTTGGCTGTGCCAGTGGCTCACATCTGGTTTTTGCGCGGTACCCCGTCAGCGATCGGTTTACTACTGGGTATGACCGTTAAAAATCTTGAGCGTGTAGCTTATTTTGCTAGCTATATTATTAAGTCTGTTGATACCGACAAACGTGATCAACTGTTGCTCGACCGAGAGGCTGAATTTAACGCCGCTCGTGAGGCTATCCGATTACGTTATGAGCAAGAAGCCCAAAAAGAAGAAGCCAACGTTAAGGCTTTGGCTGAGATGCAGACCAAAGAATTGGCCGAACTAAATGAAGCCTTTGAACTATTTAAGACTCAGGTTGCACTACTGGAAAAACTGTCTCTAATTGGTGAGTCTGAATATCGCACCTTGCCTGATGAACTGAGTGGTTTGATCAGCGTCGGTATGGGTGGCAAGGCTCTTAAGGACTTGCTTGACTTGATCGACATCAAACAACTCATTAAGGACCTAGAAAAAGAAGCCGAAGACGCTAAAGGCCAACGCAAGAAAAAGATCATGAAGCGGTTACGGCTGCTCGAGAACATGGACAAGGCTGAAATTTTGCCTTCCAGTATGTGCGTCTCTATCCTACCGGTCATCCCGCCTGACCTCCGACCAATGGTCCAATTGACTGGTGGTCGTTTTGCGACCTCAGATCTAAACGACCTTTACCGCCGTGTCATTAACCGCAACAACCGTCTAAAAAAACTGATTGAGCTAAACGCCCCAGAAGTCATCAGGCGCAACGAGCAAAGAATGCTCCAAGAAGCGGTCGATGCTCTAATTGATAACAATAATGCTCGCAGCGGTCATGCCGTGTCAGCCACTGGCCAACGCCGCCGGCTGAAATCACTAAGTGACATGCTGAGAGGCAAACAAGGTCGCTTCCGTCAGAACTTACTAGGTAAACGAGTTGATTACTCTGGTCGTTCAGTTATTGTGTCCGGTGCCGAACTGAACATTAACCAGTGTGGTTTGCCGAAAACGATGGCGCTTGAATTATTTAAGCCATTTGTCATCGGTGAACTAATTGCCCGCGACCAGGCCCACAACATCCGTTCGGCTTCTCGGCTAATCGAAGCCAATGATACGGTGGTCTGGGATGCACTTGACGAAGTAATTCGTGGCAAATATGTGCTTCTCAACCGAGCACCTTCTTTGCACCGTTTAAGCATTCAGGCTTTCCAGCCAGTTTTGGTTGAGGGCCGAGCTATCCAGCTTCACCCGCTTGTCTGTAAGGGCTTTAACGCGGACTTTGACGGTGACCAAATGGCTGTTCATTTGCCCCTGAGTGATGAAGCCCAGGCCGAAGCTCGAGACATTATGGCCGCCAGCCATAACTTGCTCAAACCGGCTGATGGCTCACCAATTCTACACATCGAACAGGATATCGTCCTCGGTTGTTATTACCTGACGTACGCCCGTCCTGGTATGGGCGATAAGCCAGTGGTTTTCTCTGGTCTTGATGAGGCTTTGATGGCTCTAGATAAAGGTAAAGTGCAATTGCAGAGTCTAGTCCGACTATCGTTCCGCGGCGAAATTCGCGAAACTTTTCTGGGCCGCTTCATTTTCAATGAGATTTTCCCGGAAGATTTTGTTTTCCAAGACAAGACAATGACCAAGAAGCGTCTGCAAACTGTCATGACAGAGGTCTATGCCCAATATGGTCAAGAAGCGACAGCTGTCATTGCCGATACCCTAAAGGATCTTGGTTTTCGTTACGCTACCCGATCTGGTTTGAGTATTGGTATGACCGACTTTGTTAGTGTCGAGGGCATGCCCAAGGTTATTCACGAAAGTGAAGACCGGGCTGTGGCCATTGCTGATCAGTATGACCAGGGTTTCATAACCGAAGATGAACGTTATCGACTGACGGTTGATAACTGGGCCAAAACCGAGACCGTAGTTCGTGATTTATTGTCCGAACAAATGGCTGGTCAAGATACTTCAACAGCCATTGCCATTAACTCTGGTGCACGGGGCAATATCTCGCAACTGCTGCACGCTGTCGGTATGTTGGGCGTCATGCAAGATGCTGCCGGTCGAGCTATTGAGCTGCCGGTTAAGTCGGGTTATGCCGTTGGACTTGATCCGTTGGAGTATTTCACCGGTACGCGGGGTACCCGAAAAGCTTTGATCGACATTGCTCTTAAGACGGCCGATGCCGGTTATCTAACACGGCGCTTAGTTGATGTTGCTCAAGATGTCTTTACGGTTGAAGAAGAAGTCGCTGATCCAGGCTTTACCATGCTGCGCAGCGATGCTGCCGAAATTGGCGTTAGCTTTGCTTCACGTCTGACTGGTCGCTATGCAGCTGAAAATATCCCACGTCACGTTAAACGGGGTGATTTGATCACGGCACCGACGGCCGAAGCCATTGATCAAGACGACAAAGTCAAAGACGTTAAAGTGATGAGTGTTTTGAGCTGTCTGACGACTCGCGGCGTTCCGCGTAAGTCATACGGTCTTGATCCGGCAACTGGTGAATTGGTAGCTAATTACCACCCGATTGGTGTGATTGCTGCTCAAAGCATTGGTGAACCGGGTACTCAGCTGAGCCTTGACAGTAAGCACCGTTCTGGCGCCTTAGTGGCCGATGATGCTGCCCAGGGTCTAACCCGTATCGAGGAACTGTTTGAAGCCCGAACTCCAAAAGGCCAAGCCTACCTGACTGAAATCACCGGTACAGTAACAACCTGGGAAGAGGGCGACTACTACGTCGTACAAGTCGCCGCCAACAAAAAGGCCAACGTTAGCTTCAATTTGACTGGTCGTAAACCACAAATTAAAAGTGGGACTGACGTCGCGATTGGTGACGTTCTGGCTGCACTTGAAGATGGTTCTGAAAAAATTGTTGCGCCGATTGCTGGTCATGTTGAAATCTCCAAGACGCAAGTCATCATTACGCCAACCAAGCAGAGTGTTGTCCGCTATGAAATACCAGGCTACAAGCAATTACTGGTTAAAAATGACGAAGAGATTGAGGCTGGTCAACGACTCACTAATGGGTCTATCAACCTGCAGGACTTGATGCGTTTGCAAGGCGTGGAAGCCACGCAGCGCTATGTCATGAACGAGATTTTGAAAATCTTTGCCGGTCAAGGTCAGAACATTGCCGATAAACACCTTGAAATTATCGTTCGCCAGATGTTTAGCCGCGTCCAAATTGAAGATTCTGGTGATTCAGAATTTGTAGTTGGCGATATCGTTAGCAAACACGCTGTAGTGGAAGCCAACGAAAAATTGGTGGCCGCTGGAAAACAGCCGGTTGTCTTTAATCAATTGCTACTCGGTATTACCAAAGCCAGTTTGTCGACCGATTCGTTCTTGAGCGCTGCTTCATTCCAAGACACCACCAGGGTGTTGATTGCCGCTGCCACCAGTGGTCGAGTTGACCATCTGTTCGGCCTAAAGGAGAATGTCATCTTGGGGCGCAAGATCCCAGTTGGTACTGGTCACGTCAAAACAGCCGCTGAAGAAGCCGAATTGGACGAAGAGCCGGTCATCGCTCTAGGTGTTGCTAATGATGACCAAATCTGATAAGGTACATTAATTGTTTAACGCTGTGTATTCCGAGCCGAGGAGAAACGTAAGAGTAGTTGGCGCTATCTTACTGTGCCCCGCAGCAGTAGAGTGCAACAGCCGTAAAAGGAGATTTAATGCCAACAATTAACCAATTAATTCGCAAGCCGCGGTCTAAGGCGAATCCCAAAAGTAAATCGCCGGCCCTACAGCGTGTGGTTAACAACCTAAAAACACGTAGTTACGATATGGATGCTCCGCTCAAACGTGGAGTCTGCGTTAAAGTAACCACTAAAACACCTAAAAAACCTAACTCTGCTTTGCGCAAAGTGGCTCGCGTCCGTTTGAGTAACGGCTATGAAGTTTGGGCCTACATTGGTGGCGAGGGCCATAACCTACAAGAACACGCCGTGGTTTTGGTGCGTGGTGGTCGTGTCAAAGACCTACCGGGCGTTCGCTATCATATTGTCCGTGGAACGCTTGACCTTCAAGGTGTCCAAAACCGTAAGCAAGGCCGTAGTAAGTACGGTGCCAAGAAGGAGAAGTAGTCATGCCCCGAAAAAAGACGAAAATCCTAGTCCGTGATATCCAGCCTGACCGTATTTATAATTCGGTGACTGTTCAAAGAGTGATTAACCGGGTGATGCTCAATGGCAAAAAGCAACGCGCCGAGCAATTGGTTTACGATGGCATGCAAATGGCGGCCAACAAGCTAAAAGTGGACAACCCGCTGGAAGTTTTTGAGCAGGCCTATCGAAATATCCAACCTCGTTTGGAAACTCGTAGTCGTCGTGTTGGCGGGGCCAATTACCAAATTCCGTTTGAGGTGAAAGGCCAGCGTCAAACACACCTGACCATTATGTGGTTAGTTCAAGCTGCCCGGGCACGCAAGGGTATGAGCATGGCCAATCGCTTATCGGCCGAACTATTAGATGCCTACAACAATCAAGGTGCCGCTGTTAAAAAACGCGAAGATACGCACCGTATGGCAGAAGCTAACCGAGCTTTCGCTCACTTTGCTAGGACCTAAAATGGTGGCGCTGACTATCGTCCGAAGGGTTGCTTAAATTATGGCCGAGAAAAAATATCCACTCTCAAAGATTAGGAATATCGGTATTATTGCTCATATCGACGCTGGTAAGACAACCACAACCGAGGGCATTCTCTACCGAACCGGTCTAAAGCATAAGATTGGGACGGTGCATGAAGGTGAGACCACGACTGACTGGATGGCTCAGGAGCGCGAACGCGGTATTACGATAGTTTCGGCTGCCGTCACCTGCTACTGGAAAGGTCACCAGATCAATATTATCGATACACCGGGTCACATTGACTTCACCGCTGAAGTCGAGCGTAGCTTACGTGTCTTGGACGGTGCCGTGGTAGTGTTTGATGGCAAGATGGGTGTTGAGTCGCAGTCTGAGACGGTTTGGCGTCAGGCGACCAAGTACGGTGTGCCACGAATTTGTTTTATTAATAAGATTAATCAAACTGGTGGTGACTTCTATAAGTCTCTGGAGAGTATCCATACCCGCTTATCTAAAAGTGCTTTCCCGGTTCATCTGCCAATCGGTTTTGAACAAGGTGTCAATGGTGTGATTGATTTGGTTAGTATGAAGGCCTACACCTACAAGGAATTTGCCGATCACGAGCTAATCGAGGGCGATATTCCGGCTGACATGCTGGAAAAAGCCAAGAAATATCGTAGCCTGATGATTGAAAATGCCGTCGCCGAAGACGAAACTCTGCTTGAGAAGTATTTTGAAGTTGGCGAAGCCGGGCTCAGCGAAGACGAGGTTAAACTGGCTCTTCGCAAAGCCTCACTATCTGGCAACTTCTTTGCCGTTACCGGCGGTGACGGTCGAGGAGTAATCGTTGAGAAAGTTCTGGATATGGTGGTTGATTTACTGCCCAGCCCAGATGAACGCGGTTCAACCTGGGGAACTCATCCTAAGACTGGAGATGAAGTCGAGTGCAAGCCGTCGGATGACGAGCCATTTGCAGCCTTGGCGTTTAAGATTACCACCGATCCATTTGTAGGTAAACTAGCTTATTTTAGGGTCTATTCAGGTAAGTTGCTAGCTGGGAGTTACATACTAAATAGTTCAACTGGTGAAAAAGAACGGGTCGGTCGGGTAGTTCGTATGCAAGCCGATAAACGCGACGATATAACAGAGGTCGGGGCCGGTGATATTGCGGCTATTGTGGGGCTTAAGGGCACAACTACCGGACACACTTTATGCGAACCGAGCCATCCACTTGTTCTGGAAAATATCATTTTCCCTGAGCCGCCTGTCTCGATTGCCATTGAACCTAAAACTAAGAGCGACCAGGAAAAAATGAGTTTGGCCATGCAGCGGCTAGCCGAAGAAGATCCGACCTTTCGGGTTCGAGTTGATAATGAAACCGGTCAAACGATTATTTCGGGCATGGGTGAGCTACATTTGGAGATTATTGTTGACCGCATGAAGCGTGAATATAGTGTTGAAGCTAATGTTGGACAACCTCAGGTAGCTTACCGCGAAACGATTCGTAAAGACGGTGTTGAGGTTCAAGGTAAATATATTCGACAAACCGGTGGTCGTGGCCAATATGGCGACGTCTGGCTGCGCTTATTCCAGAATGAGCCAGGTAAAGGTTTTGAATTCATCAATAAAATTAAAGGCGGCGTTATCCCTGGTGAATATATTCCAGCTGTTAAAGCCGGAATCATTGAGGCTATGAGTAACGGTGTCTTGGCCGGTTACCCGGTAGTCGACGTTAAGGCTGAACTGTATGATGGTTCCTTCCATGAAGTTGATTCTAGTGAAATGGCCTTCAAAATTGCTGGTTCAATTGCTTTGCAGGACGGCGTTAGAAAAGCGGCACCAGTTTTACTTGAACCAATCATGAAAGTTGTCGTCGTGACGCCGGAAAGCTTCATGGGTGACGTGATCGGTGATTTGAACTCAAAACGTGGTCGAATCGAATCAATGGAAGATCTTCAGTCGGGCATTAAAGAAATTACTGCCTTTGTCCCGTTGGGTGAAATGTTCGGCTATACCACTAACTTGCGCAGTATGTCTCAGGGCCGGGCGAGTTCGAGCATGGAACTGGCTCACTATGCCGACGTGCCGAGCAACGTAGCACAGACTATTATTGCCAAAAACGGCAAATAAAAATAACCGTAATAACACCTTTACACGAGCGCTGATTTCATGTACACTAACCGCTGTTATTACGTGTGGGTCTGTGACCGCGCGATATTTACTAATAGATCATTAGTTCTAAACAAGGAGATACCATTCAATGGCAGATACATTTGACCGAAGCAAACCCCATGTCAATGTTGGCACTATGGGCCATGTTGACCACGGCAAGACTACTTTAACGGCGGCTATTACTCACGTTCTAGCTAAAAGACTCCCCGGAAAAGTTAACAAGCCGGTGACTTATGCCCAGATTGATAACGCTCCTGAGGAAAAAGCCCGCGGCATTACTATCGCAACCTCACACCAGGAATATGAGACTGAAAAGCGTCACTACGCTCACGTTGATATGCCTGGTCACGCTGACTATGTTAAAAACATGATTACAGGCGCGGCTCAAATTGACGGCGCCATCCTAGTTGTCTCTGCGGCTGACGGCCCAATGCCCCAAACCCGCGAACACGTGCTGCTAGCTCGCCAGGTTGGTGTGCCGAAGATTTTGGTTTTCATGAACAAAATGGACCTAGCCGACCCTGAGTTAGTTGATCTAGTTGAAGAAGAAATTCGTGATTTGCTAGCTAAGTATGAATATGACCGGGATTGTCCGATCATCCGTGGTTCTGCTACCAAAGCTTTGGAAGGCGATGCGGCCAATGAAGATGCTGTCATGGAACTTGTCAAGGCTATGGACGATTATCTGCCAGAGCCCAAGCGCGATCTAGACAAGCCATTCCTGATGCCAATTGAGGATGTTTTCTCGATTAAGGGTCGTGGTACTGTCGCAACTGGTCGTATCGAGCAGGGTGTTGTCAAGATTAACGAAGATGTTGAAATTGTCGGCATTCACCCAACCAAGAAATCAGTTGTTACAGGTATTGAAGCCTTCAAGAAAAGCCTTGACCAAGGTCAGGCTGGTGACAATGCCGGCGTTTTGCTACGCGGCATTGAGCGAACTGATATCGAGCGTGGCCAAGTATTGGCTAAACCAGGTACCATTACGCCACACACCGAGTTTGACAGTGAAGTCTATATCCTGACCAAAGAGGAAGGTGGTCGTCACACCCCATTCTTCAAGGGTTACAAGCCACAATTCTACTTCCGGACAACCGACGTGACTGGTGAAGTTGAATTGCCAGCTGACAAAGAAATGGTCATGCCGGGCGACACAATTACCTTCAGTGTTAAATTGCTTGCCCCGATCGCTATGGACCAAGGCCTGCGCTTTGCAATCCGCGAAGGTGGACGTACAGTTGGTGCCGGTGTCGTAACGAAAATCATAAAATAAGTCGCGTAAATTAAATAAATAATGTCGAGAACTTGACGGTAATCACTCACGCTCAAGGTTACGGCATCGTACATAAGGAGAAAATATGGCAGAAGACAAGACCGAGACGAAGCAACGTATTCGTATTAGGTTGAAAGCCTATGACCATAAAGTTATTGATCAAGCGGCTAAACAAATTGTCGATACAGCCCTAAGGACCGGTGCTTCATTGGCTGGTCCGATACCTTTGCCAACTCGCACCAGTACCTTTACGGTGATCAAGAGCCCACATGTTTACAAGAAGGGCCGCGAACAGTTTGAGATGCGCACCCACAAACGTCTCATCGATGTTTTTGAGCCAACTCCGAAAACAATTGATTCGCTGATGAATCTCAGTCTGCCGGCTGGCTGCGATGTCGAAATAAAAATGTAGTCAGCCGCCAGACGGTACTTATTTGATTTCGATTGCAAATCATAGCCGCGTAGTCTTTAATAACGGTAATGGCTAAAACAAAACTGAAACGTCAAGCGCGGTCGCACCGCCAGAAGCCAGAACTCGATAGTGTCTATGTTCTTAAGCTAGTCATGTACCTGATCGTTGGCACACTATGGGTGCGGATTGGTAATTCGACTAACACTAACCAGATCCCGATACCCGCCGGGTTGATAATCGGCTTTATTTTTGCCATGCACGAGCATTTCAGGATTGATCGTCGAATTGAGTATGCAGTATTGCTAGTGGCAATGTTTGTTGGTTTTTGGACCCAAGTTGGCCTAGTCATAACTTACTAGCAAATTGTTAACTGCCAAAAATATTTAGGCCTAATTTAATTGAAGTATTATTTGCAACACATTGACAGAAGTTGCCTAAGCATGATACTCTTACGGGGTATATCGAAGAAACTGTGCTTGGCTGGTAAGTGCAGGTCCACACCTAACAGGGGTGGAAACCACACATCGCCAAGCTTATTGAGTTCGAGTACCGTAACCGCACAACTTGCAAACACGTTTGAAGCTTTATAAAGCAAAAATAAAAACCACTCAATACGTGTCAAAATAATCAGTCGCATGGTTAATGCGATGAGCTGTCTGCGGAATAATGGAAGGCGATTGTGAAAGCATTAATCACCCGAAAAATTGGCATGACTAGTACCGTTACAGAAGACGGTACGGTTGCTGCTGTCACTTTGCTTTCTGCCACGGATAACGTCGTTACTCAGCTTAAAACTGAAGACTTAGACGGCTATATGGCAATCCAGCTGGGTTTTGAAGAAGCCAAGAAGCAAAATGTTGCTAAGCCACAGGCCGGTCATCTCAAGAATGCTGGCATGTTGACAAAGATTATTCGCGAATTTCGTAACCCAGATGCCACAGAAGACCTCAAGGTTGGAACAAAAATAAACCTCGAGGTCTTTTCAGTTGGTGACATAATTGACGTCACTGGTATAAGCAAGGGTAAGGGCTGGGCCGGTACGATTAAGCGTCATAACTTTCACCGGGGTCGTAAGACTCACGGTGGGCGAAGTTATCGCCGGGTTGGTTCAATTGGTTCAATGTATCCCCAGAAGATATTTAAAGGCAAGAAAATGTCTGGTCAAATGGGCCACGAGCAAGTCACAGTTAAAAACCTTAAAGTTGCTCTAGTGAATACCGATCATCAAGTTATCGGTGTTGCTGGAGCGGTACCAGGTCCTCGTCACGGACTAGTCTTGATCAGGGGAGTTTAAAGTTATGGCAGTCCCGACATTTACCAAAAATGGCACTAAAGCCACTACACCAGCTAAGCTCGACAAGCGGGTCTTCGAAGTAGTGCCGACTGATCACAATTTACTAAAAGATGCCTACGTGGCCTATTTAGCCAATGGTCGTCAAAACCTGGCCGTAACTAAGACTAGGGGCGATGTCAGTGGTGGTGGTCGCAAACCGTGGCGCCAAAAAGGTACTGGCCGCGCTCGCTTTGGTTCATCTCGTAACCCAATCTGGCGTGGTGGTGGTATCGCCTTCGGACCGACCGGCATCGAGAACTATAGTCACCAGTTGAATACCAAGTCTAAGCGGTTAGCTTTGCGCCAGGCGCTCAGTCTAGCGGCTCAAGACAATAAGATTAAAGTGATCGAAACTTTTGAATGTGCCGCCGGTAAGGTCAGCCAAACTAGCCAGTTATTCAAGAAAATTGAGGCTAAAGGCCGTATCTTATTGGTGGTCAGCCTTAAGGATAGTTTAGTTGAACGGGCAACTGGCAATTTAAGTGATGTCAAAGCCGTTAATGCTAAATACTTGAATGTCTTTGATCTTCTGAACGCCGATAGCATTGTTTTTGACCAAAAATCTTTAATCATGGTGGCTGAATGGCTTGGCGACAGCTCAACCGTTAAGGTGCCAAAACAAGAGGTCGCTCATGAGTAAGACTATATTTCTAAAGCCTCGTTTGACCGAGCAGACCTATGCTTTGGCTCAGCATGATCGTCTCTATGTCTTCGATATTCCTAAGAATGTCAACAAGCAGACTCTGGCTAAGGCTGTGACGGAGCAGTTTGAAGTTACCGTCAGCTCCGTTAATATGACCAACGTTAAGGGTAAAGCCAAACGGACTATTTCGATCAACGGCAAGCGTCGTTCTAACGCCAATGGCACCCGCAATGATGTAAAGAAGGCTTATGTGCGTCTAGCCGAAGGTTTTAGCCTGCCGGTTTTTGCGGCCGTTGAGGACGAAGAGAAGAAAGAGCAAGCCGTTCAGAAGCAAATTGACAAGGCTGCTGTTAAGCAAGCCAAGGATGATATTAAGCCGGTTAAGACTGCTCGGCGTGGCCTGAAATTACTTGGCCGTAAGGAGCATAAAGTCTAATGGCCATAAAAACCTACAACCCGACTTCACCGGCCAGGCGCGGCATGACCACGCAGAACTTTGACGATGTCACGACCGGCCACCCGATACGTTCTTTACTAGCCACTAAACGGCGTGGTAGTGGTCGTAATAATCAGGGCCGAATTACAACTCGTCACCAAGGTGGCGGTGCCCGTAAATTCTACCGGATCATGAATTTTAATTTAGCCAGTGGCGTCACCGCCACGGTTGAACAAATCGAATACGATCCAAACCGCAGCGCCCGCATTGCTCGTATTAAAGAAGCCAACGGTACGTATCACTATATTTTGGCTGTTAATGGTATGAAGATTGGCCAAACGGTCAGCAGTGGTGAAGAAATTGCCATTGAAATTGGTAATCGCCTAGCTCTCAAAGACATCCCGGTCGGCAGCACTATCCACGCCATTGAGTTAGCCCCCGGCCGTGGTGCTCAAGTCGTCCGTAGTGCCGGTAACGGTGCCCAGCTGATGGCTAAGGAAGAAGCTGGTGCTCAGGTCCGACTACCAAGCGGCGAAATTCGCTTGTTTAATCTCGACTGTACAGCCAGCTTAGGCAGTGTTGGTAATGAGCAGCACAAGAATGTGCAAATTGGTAAAGCTGGCCGAAACCGTCATCTTGGTATCCGTCCGTCAGTCCGTGGTGTGGTTATGAATGCCGTTGATCACCCTCACGGTGGTGGTGATGGTGGCCGTCACCGTATGGGTAAGGCGCCGCGTACGCCATGGGGCCAAAAGACGCTTGGTTACAAAACTCGACGCAACAAACGCACATCAAGTTTCATTATAAGAAGCCGTCATATGGCTAAGAGGAAATAAGGGCAAATTATGAGTCGATCACTGAAAAAAGGACCATTTGTAGATTTTAAACTCGCCAAGAAGGTTTCTTTGTTGGGCTCCGCTGACCGGACGATTATTAAAACCTGGGCCAGGGCGAGCAGTATTAGCCCGGACTTTGTCGGTCGCACGATTGCCGTTCATAACGGTAAAGTCCATGTGCCAGTTTTTATAACCGAGAATATGGTTGGTCACAAACTTGGTGAATTTGCTCCTACCCGTAAATTCCGAGCCCACGGCGGTAAGTTAGCTAAGGCTACTGAGGAGGAGACAAAGTCGTGAACGTTAAAGCTGTAGCTAAGGGTGTAACAATGAGCCCACGCAAGGTGGCCGTAGTGGCCAGCTTGGTTCGAGGACGAACGGTTGACGATGCCCTAGTTATTCTTGAGCACACGCCTCGCAGTAGTGCCTCTCCGGTACGTAAGGTGATTGCCGGCGCTCGGGCCAATGCCGACCGCAATCACAACTTAAAGCCAGAATCACTTAGAATTGTTGAGATCAGCGTTACGCCAGGACCGCGGTTGAAGCGTTTTCGTCCAGCGGCTCAAGGTCGAGCGCTACCTTTTCAAAGGAAGACTTCGCATATTCGAGTCATAGTTGATGGCGATGTTAGAGCACCTAAAAAGCCCGCCCCGGTAGCTAAAACTGCGGCCAAGAAGGAGTCCAAGTAATGGGTCAAAAAGTTAATCCGATTTCAATGCGCCTACAGGTTACCAAAGACTGGCGTGGTAAATGGTTCGCCGAAAAGCGCGATTACCCGAAGTTTTTGAAAGACGATCTGATGGTTCGCAAACTGATTCAAGACAAGGTTGGTTCCCGCGGGGCGATTAATCGTGTCGAGATTACCCGAACCGCCAATTTGGCGACAGTTACTATTAGCACGGCTAAAGCCGGCGTGGTGATTGGTCGTGGCGGTACAGGTGCTCAGGAACTTAAATTGTCCATTGAAAAAATCTACGGTATACCGGTGCGAGTCGATATCGAGGAAGTCAAGAAGCCTGAACTTTACGCTAAACTGGTGGCTGAGAATATTGCCCATCAGCTGGAGCGCCGGATGAGCTTCCGACGGGCTACTAAGTCAGCCATCAGTGATACTATGCGGGCTGGCGCCAAAGGCGTTCGTGTTCAGGTCAGCGGTCGGCTGGGTGGTGCGGAAATGTCACGACGCGAAAAGGAAGTTGCTGGTTCAGTGCCCCTCCACACTTTGCGGGCTGACATTGATTATGCTCAGGTTGACGCTCAGACACCGGGTGGTGTGATTGGCGTTAAGGTCTGGATCTATAAAGGCGAGGTGATCTAACATGCTTATTCCGGCTCGAACTAAATTCAGGAAAGTCCGCAAGGGTCGGGTTAATGGCGTGGCTACTAGTGGTAACTACATTGCA
>CAZLLA010000018.1:0-24019 GCA_964560315.1 uncultured Candidatus Saccharibacteria bacterium | reverse complement strand
TGGGCGATATGTTTGGCCGCAAGAAGTTGTTCCAGACAGCCATTATTATCTTCTTGTGTGGCTCGGCTCTAAGTGGTTTGAGCCAAAATATGGAACAGCTGATCATCTTTAGAGCCATTCAGGGCATTGGAGCTGGGGGACTTATGTCACTCGTGTTAGCCATTATTGGCGATATTATTCCGCCCCGGCAACGAGGTCGGTATCAAGGCTACTTTGGTGCCGTATGGGGGCTGGCCAGCATTGCTGGACCGGTGCTTGGTGGTGTTTTTACGGATGATTTAACTTGGCGCTGGATCTTTTATATTAATATCCCATTGGGTATCTTAGCCCTCAGTCTTGTGGCTAGCCGGCTACATTTGCAGCCCCACAAAGTCGAACATAAAATTGATTATCTCGGTTCGGCTACCTTAGCTGCTTCCGTCGTCAGCCTAATCTTGGTAACCGTCTGGGGTGGCATCAACTATGCTTGGTCATCGTGGCAAATCTTAAGTTTAATTGGTTTAACACTAGTCTTCGCTCTGCTGTTTATTATCCGTGAGAATATGGCTGCTGAGCCAGTTATACCGCTTAGATTATTTAAAAATGAGATTGTCAGCGTGGCCACCATCTTGTCGTTCCTATCAGGTCTGGCGATGTTTGCGACCTTGATCTACATACCGCTCTATCAGCAAATTGTCCGGGGTTATTCACCAACTAAATCCGGGTTACTAATGTTGCCTATCGTTGGCGGTTTAATGATAGCTTCGCTTGGATCGGGCCGGCTGATTACCAAATACGGCAGATATCGGATTTATCCGATTATGGGAACAATTTTAATGACCCTCGGCATGTGGTTATTTAGCCATGTTAGCCTTTCTACCAGTTATTTGACGCTATCGCTGTGGATGGTGGTCATTGGACTTGGCTTAGGCCAACTGCTTCAGGTACCGATCTTGGCCGTTCAGAACTCAGTTGAACGTCATCAGTTGGGTACCGCTACATCAACCGTAACGTTCTTCCGAACCATTGGCAGCGCACTGGGGGGCAGTATCTTTGGCGCCATTCTTATCTCCCGCGTGACTAGTTACCTGGGCGCCACTTTACCAAAATCAATTAGCACTAGATTGGTCGACGGTCTATCGAGTGGCGTTCAGCAAATTAGCAGTATTCCAACCTTAATTAGACATGATTTGCTGCTGGCTTACGTACATTCCTTCCATGATATGTTTCTGATTGGTATTCCATTTGGCATTGCGGCTTTCTTAAGTGCGCTGCTGCTTCGTGAACGGCCGCTCAGAGACACCATAAAAGACCGAGCCGCCGGACGAGCCCTCGAATTCAAAGAAGAAAAAATTGATTAAACTGACCACCAACGTTAATATTATTTCCGCTCAAGGTGTCACCAAAAAATTCGGTAAGTTTACGGCGGTAAACCACATTTCTTTTGATGTCAAAAAAGGTGAGTTATTTGCCTTTCTAGGACCCAACGGCGCCGGCAAAAGCACCACCATTAAGATGCTAACAACGCTGCTTAAGCCATCTAGTGGTAGTTTAATCTTAAACGATTTCGACGTAGTTAAAAATCAAGATTCCGTCCGTAAAAGTTTTGGGATTGTCTTTCAAGACCCCAGTTTGGATAACGAACTGACTGGCTATGAGAATATGGAGCTGCATGCTGTTTTTTACGGCTTGTCCAGACGGGAAATACGTCCTCGGATCGAAAGCCTCCTGGAACTTGTCGAACTGTGGAATCACCGCGATCGTCCAGTCAAATACTACTCTGGTGGCATGAAGCGCCGGCTAGAAGTGGCTCGCGCTTTGTTACATCATCCCCATGTCTTATTTCTTGACGAACCGACCCTCGGCCTCGATGCCCAAACCCGTAGTCTGTTTTGGAACTATATAAAACAAATGAATCACGACGAGAGTATGACCGTTTTCTTTACTACCCATTACATCGAGGAAGCCGAAGCCGTCGCCGAACGGATTGCGATGATCGACCACGGTAAGATAGTTGCGTTAGGTAGTTCAAAAGAATTAATGGACCACACCAGCACCACTTCTTTGGAGGAAGCTTACCTCACGATTACCGGGCATACCGTTCGAGACGAGCAAGTTAGCGCCAGTGAGGTTTGGAAAGAACGTCGCCGGGCAAGGAATATGCGATGAGAGTCATCTATATTTTGTGGCTGAGACAACTAAAGCGTTTCGTTCGAGCTCGTTCACGAATGGTCAGTGCCGTCGTCCAGCCATTACTTTTCTTGTTAGCTCTTGGCTACGGGCTCGGTTCGGTTTATAAGCGAGCTGGCCAAGGTAATTATCTTGAATTCTTGGTCCCCGGCATTATGGCCCAGACCGTGCTGTTTGCGGCTATGTTCTACGGCGCCATGATCATGTGGGATAAACAATTCGGCTTTCTAAAAGAGACTCTGGTAGCCCCTGTTTCACGACTTAAAATTATGATCGGTGGCGCGTTGGGTGGCGCGACCACGGCAGTTCTTCAAGCTCTGATGGTCTTCTTCATATCGTTATTTATTGGCTTCCATGTCGAAAACTGGGGACTTTTAGCGGTGGCCCTGGCGGCACTTTGTATATTGGCGGTCTCGATTGCCAGCTTTAGCTCGGGTATCGGTTCGTTTGTTGAAGACATGCAGGGTTTTCAGGCCATCAATACCCTGCTGATATTCCCGCTCTTCTTCTTAAGCGGTGCTCTTTATCCACTGACGGGTGTACCCGCCTGGTTGCGTATCATAGCGGACGCTAACCCGATGTCTTATGCGGTCGACGCCATGCGCGGCGCTCTAATCGGCCAAACGCACTTTGGTCTAGCTAAAGACTTCACAGTCTTAATTATCACGGCGATTGTTTTGATAGCTTTCGGGGCTTACCGCTTCAAGCACATTGAAGCTTAAGCTAGCTTCGTTCGAGGCCAGATAACACGGCCAATGATTTGGGTTCGATCGATAGCGCCAAACTGGCGACTGTCGGTACTGGCGGCAGAATTATCACCTAAGACATAAACTTTACGGCTTTCGATTTTACCAATCCGTTTTATTTTTTCGAGACTATCATGTCGAATAACAACAACATCGCCAACTTTAGGCCGACCTGATCGCCAAGCCACTACAATTTGCCCCGGCTTAAGATTAGGTAACATACTTTCGCCGACGACACGACGAACTAATAACGGTTTATAAATCAACAATTTCGATTAGCGACGCTATTTCTTAGTTTCCCAAAAGATGGTGGCTAGTTCGTCAATTTGATCAATCAGCTTTTGCCCCACTTCGAGCTCAAGATGACGTTTACATTCACTGGCCTGCTTAATAGCCTTCCAGAATTTGTCGTGCAAATCTGGATACTTTTCAAGATGCTCTGGTTTGAAATAATCGGCCCACAAAACCATCAAATGATGTTTGACCAGTTCGGCTCGCTCTTCCTTGATAACAACAGCCCGGGCTTTGCCCAGCTCATCTAGCCCGGCATACTTGTCCATGATGGCTTTAATACTTTGGGCCTCAATCTTGGCTTGGGCGGGATCATAGACGCCGCAGGGTAAATCACAGTGGGCATAAACTGGTTTAATTTGAAAAAGCTTCATGCAAAAATCTCCTTCTTATATCCCTTAATTATACTATGATCAGCCTGCCCACTAACTGAGCTAGCGAACAAATTAATAGCCGGAGCCTAACCATCTAGGCCGATTTTTGACTATGGGCGGCGCGCCACTTATCGACCTCGCCGTGATGGCCTTTGAGCAGTACTTCGGGTACTTTAAGACCGCGAAAATCTTCCGGGCGAGTGTATTGAGGAAACTCTACAAATTGGTCATCAGCTTGGAATGACTCGATCTCAACACTAGCCTTCCCGCCTAAGACGCCGGGTAAGAGCCTAACCACACTATCAACTATCGCCATAGCCGGTAATTCGCCGCCTGTGAGCACGTAATTGCCGATACAGTACTGTTCGTCGACCCAATTGGCAATACGCTCGTCATAGCCCTCGTAGTGCGGGCAGATGATGATTAAGTCTTCACCGCTAGCCGCCAGTTGCTTGGCATCGGACTGTTTATACAGACACCCCCGGGGAGTTGGTAAAATAACTCTAGCTTTTGGGCTTTTTGACTTGGCCAGCTCAATGGCAGCTACTAACGGCTCGGGCTTAAGCAACATACCGTCACCGCCACCATAGGGTGTATCGTCAACTTGACGACGCCGGCCTAGACCAAATTCCCTCAGATTAATTAAGTCATAAGCCACCAGCCCACGGTCTTGGGCTTTCCATAACATACTGGCGTTCAGATAAGGCTCAATGACCTCTGGGAAAAGTGTTATAATCTGGATTTTCATTGCCAACAGTGTACCACAAACAAAAAGAACCCCATTCGGGGACCTTTTTGCCACATATAAAGCTCCCAAATCGCGCTAGCATACGCGTTTGGCTCGCTAAAGAGCTTATATTTACATTTAACTGTAAAGATCAGTCGCTAATCGACTGGGCTTCACTATAACTAATAACCTCGCTGTCTGCAAGTCAAAAGATGCTCAATTTAAACGTCTAGATCGTCAAGTTCTTTAAGTTCGTCTCGGGCTCTTTGGATTCGGTCGCTACCCTCGGTCGGTTGATCATCCTCAGAATCTAAATCAATCTCGGTGTCATCTGTCTTGTCAGCAACATCCGCGTTATCATTATTGTCTTCACTATTGTCTTCGTTATTGACATCGTTGGAGTCAGCAACTTCGGGTTCACTGACATTCTCAGTACTTACCGGTACGTCCTCCCGCGGCGGACGAGCGGTTGGGCCAAAGCCGTTGTCGATAATTTTCAAGTTGTAGCGCGCATCGTTTTTGGTACCGAGGGCGCGCAGCAAGGTTCGCAACGACTGGGCGGTGGCACCACGCTTACCGATTACCCGACCCAGATCCTCTGGATCGACGGTTAGCTCCAGTAGGACGCCCTTTTCATCTATTCGACGGTCAACATGGACGGCGTCGGGTTTGCTGACTAATGATTTGACGACAAACTCTACGAACTGCTGGTCAATACTACTCATAAGGTTTTCCTCCTCAACTTATTCGGTATAGCACCCATTATAACAAAACATTAGTGATAATCGACGTCAGTTTTTGGGAAATATTAATCTATTCTTTGTCGGGTGCAGGAGTTTCGTCGGGGACTTTTTCGGTCAGTTCGGCTACTGGTTCTGGTTCCGGTGTTGCCTCAGCTGTATCGGCAACTTCTTGGGCTACTTCAGCCTCGGCCGCCGGTTCAGTTGCTTCAGGTTCTTCGGTAGCCACCTCAGCTTCAGGTGCTACTTCGGTTGACTCAACGACTTCAGCTTCAGTTGGGCCGGCAGTTGGTTTGGGCAAATCTTTTTGTAGCTTTTCGGGGTTGCGCACCTTGCCTTGTTTGCTTCTGCGAGCAGCGACCCATTCTGGTAGCTTTATTTTCTCGCCACGAATTAATTGGGCAATCCGTTCAGACGGTTGTGCGCCGTGCTCGAGATAAAATTGGGTTTTTTCTTTGTCGAGCGTGGCCGCTTTGGTGTGTGGATCGTAATGGCCAATCTGGGCAACAATATTGCCGCTGGTCGGTGTTCGACGGGAGTCCTGAACAATCACCCTAAACATGGCGTGACCCTTGCGACCGGTTCTTTGCATACGAATAGCTAGCATACTGACTTGAAACTCTCTTTCACCTTCGACATTAGTTGTTTGCTAATCCTTGCCATTTTACAGAGAAGTCCCTCTGTTGTCAATTGAGCTTTTGCGTGTCTTGTAATAACCTAGGGCAATTTCAGCGGCCTGCTGTTGGCCAGCTTGTTTGCTGGGACCAACGCCCTTGCCTCTTAAATCTTTACCAATAAAAACGCCGATTGTGAATGTCTTATCGTGATCCGGTCCCTCTTCGGAAACAACCTTGTATGACGGTGTTAAACCCTCTAAGCTCTGTGATAATTCTTGGAGCTGTGATTTGGCGTCCAGCCAAGCGCCGGAAGATAAAATGTCGTGGAACGTTACCAGCAAACTCTCGTGGATAAATCTTTTAGCTGGTTCATAGCCTTGGTCAAGATAAATTGCTCCAATCACGGCTTCATAACAGTTGGCCAAAATTTGCATCCTAGCTCGCTCGGCACCTCGCCGTTCGCCTCGCGAAAGCCTCAGCAATGGCTCGAAACCATAGCGATTGGCAGCCGCGCTGATGCTCTCGGTCCGAACCAGACTACTGCGCCAGTTAGTCAAGATACCTTCCGGATCACTGAAATTTGCATAGAGATATTCAGTAGCAACCAGTTCCAAGACGGCATCGCCCAAAAATTCTAAGCGTTCGTTGTGCTCCTGTGTCGTCTTGCGGTGTTCATTAATGTATGAACGATGCGTAAAGGCCGTCATTAACAGTTCGACGCTACGAAATTCGACACCAAGCTTATCGCGGGCAAAGTCACTGTAAAGTTTAGAAGAGTCTTGCATCCCGAATCTTTTTCATCCCTATAAGTATTAGCTTACCGATATCTTCATAGGCAATTTTGTCAATTCCGTCGGTAACTGGCAACCATTTTACATCCTTCAGCCATTTTTCGGGATCCAGCTTATTGGTGTCGCCTTGACCCTGAACAAGATAAATATGCATGGTCATCAGTACTAAAGTGTGGCTACGACGATAGCGAAAGTTTACTTTACCAAGCCAATCGTAAACTTTCATTTCTCTCAGGCCCGTCTCTTCAATGATCTCTCGCTCGGCCGTAGCCTTAGGGTCCTCATTTGGTTCGACATGGCCTTTGGGAATTGTCCAACGATTTTTGGCATCTTGCATGAGCATGATCTCCAGCTCTTGTGTTTTGGGGTTGCGACGAAAGACGACACCGCCCGAAGTTGTTTCATGAACAACTTCATCAATCGCCGGATGGTGCCGGTTAACTAAATCACGAAATCCTTGAAATTTAGGTCGCTTCACTGGCTGGCTTCTTACTTACCTTCTTCTTAATAATCTTAACTTTTCGTTTAGTTTTGGTCGGTGCTTTCGGTTGAACCTCTTGTTGCTGTCGGTAAAATGTCCCGAGTACACCGTTGATAAATTTTGATGAGTTTTCGCCGCCAAAGGCTTTGGCTAATTCAACCGCTTCGTTAATGACGACTTTGGGTGGCACATCGGCTTCCTGCTGAAGTTCGTACAACCCGATACGCAAGACAACCAGATCCATCCGGGCGATTTGATCGATCGGCCATTCGGGAGCTATTGGCTGGAGAATAACATCAAGTTCGTCTCTTGATTGATTGACGCCGTTGACCAAACGCTTAATGAAGTCTTTATCGTCCACCATATCCTCATAGCGCTGAATATTGCGCGCTAGGATATCATCGAGCGAAAAGCTAGTATCGCCGGCATCACGTCGAAAATCGAGCTCATACAAAGTCTGCAGAGCAATGATGCGGCCAAGATGACGATTGGATGCCATAACTTGTTAAATTTTTTCCTTTTACTAGTGTCAAGCTAAATATAGACCTCAACAGGGATGATTTTCAGACCTTTTTGGCTGACTCCTTAGTGGTCGTAAACACTCTGACGGGCGACGTGGCATTAACTCGCCTTGCCAATTCAAGGACAAGATGACTCCGCCGTGTGCCGGTTTTACGTGGACTAGTGCGTTTTTTGGGCTTACCCATCGAGTAAACACTCCTTCAACGAGACGTTAGCATTGGTGACTCAGGAGCAAGTATACCGAATATAGAGCTAAAACTCAATAATGGATTACACCACAAAATTGACAAGTTTACTGTTTACGTACACGGTTTTTTTAATTTCTTTACCTTCGAGGTAAGGTTTAACGCGTTCGTTGGCTATAGCTTGGGCAACAATCTCGGCTTCATCAGTCTCGCTGGGTACTGTCAGTTCGGCTCTTACTTTACCGTTAATCTGCACAACAATAACCATCGTGTCGCTAACCAGATATTGCTCATCATGTTTTGGCCATTCACTTAGATGAATCGAATCCTCGTGACCAAGTTGATGCCACAGCTCTTCAGCCATATGGGGCGCAAATGGCGCTAGTAATTTGAGTAGGGTCTCAACCGCAAATTGCCAAGCTTTTTGGTTGGCAAATTTATCTTGAGCACTTAGCTTGTAGAGGTTATTAACATATTCCATCAGATCAGCGACAGCCACATTAAAACCAAGATTTTCCAGACCATAAGTGACACTCTTAATGGCTTGGTGAGCGGCTCTATAAATTTCCCTTTCGTCAGGCAGTTGTTCATTGGTCCGTCCTTGGATATTGGAATAGTTTTGGACCAGAGTCCAGATTCGCTGGAGGAAATGATACGAACCACCCAGGCCCTCAACACTCCAGCTGGCCGACTGATTCCACGGACCAATAAACAATTCCATGATGCGGATAGCGTCCGCTCCGTAACCTTGCCCGATCAAGCCATCAGGTTCGATAGTATTGCCCTTGCTCTTACTCATTTTTTGACCATCAGGCGCTAGAATCATGCCCTGATTACGCAGAGTCTTAAATGGTTCGCTGAAGTCGATTAAGCCTGCGTCATACATCACCTTGGTCCACATCCTGGCATACAGTAGGTGCATCACGGCATGTTCAGCCCCACCGATATAATCATCGACCGGCAGCCAGTACTTAGCCTTGTCTTTATCAAAGGCCTGTTTGTTGTTGTGGGGGTCGGCAAAACGCAGGAAATACCAGCTCGAGCAGGCAAAACCGTCCATAGTGTCGGTATCACGCTTAGCCGGACCGCCACAGTTCGGGCACGTCGTTTGGACAAACTCGGTAATTTGGGCCAGTGGACTTTGACCGTTGCCACTGGGTTCAAATTTCTCAACATCTGGCAGTAAAACCGGCAGTTGATTTTCGGGTACTGGTTGAGCTCCGCACTTTTCGCAGTGGATGATTGGGATTGGAGCCCCCCAGTAACGCTGTCGAGAAATTAACCAATCGCGGATTTTATAATTGATCCGCTCCTGAGCTGTGCCCTTAGTCGCTAGATCAGCTACAATTTTTTCACGGGCTTCGCTACTGGCCAGGCCGTCGTACGGGCCGGAATTGATCATGAGGCCTTCATCTTTCATAACTTCATCCAGTACCAATGTTTGGTAGTAATAAGCGTGAATGCCATCGTCTAATAAAGCTGCTACCTGATCGATCGGCTGCCATTCAATGGTGAACTTGTTAACTTCACCTTCATCGAGCTTGGTCTGACCCATAGCTTCAGACTGAAGCTCAAAATAGAGTCCAGTCGTTTCAACAAACACGTTGTGATTCTTGGTATTGGAGTAGAAGTGTCCGAAACCTGGCACAGGCGACGTCTTAATTAACTTCAGATCGGTGTACCCGGTTTCTTCGGCAATTTCGCGACGCGCAGTTGTCTCAGCATCTTCACCGTCATGAATTGTCCCGCCAATCAACATATTACCGCCGTAACG
Source organism: uncultured Candidatus Saccharibacteria bacterium (assembly GCA_964560315.1). Classification (GTDB taxonomy): domain Bacteria; phylum Patescibacteriota; class Saccharimonadia; order Saccharimonadales; family UBA4665; genus CAVPPA01. The sequence goes on along the minus strand of CAZLLA010000018.1, from coordinate 14,602 downwards.
TTGCTGGCGGGGTCCCCAGTTAAGGACTAATACCAAATTGGTTTTGGGGTTACGAACAGCCACTATCGTAGCCTTTTTCTTAATTTCATCAGCCTGGGGCTCACCAAAGACTGGAGCGATAACATCCTGAATCGGTAGATTAAATTTCTTGGCAAAATCGTAGTCGCGCTGATCATGAGCCGGTACCGCCATAATTGCACCGGTACCATAGCCGACTAACACGTAATCGGCTGTCCAGATTGGGATTTTTTGATCATTGGCCGGATTAATGGCGTAAGCACCCGTAAAAACACCCGTCTTTTCGCGGTCAGTTTCCTGTCTTTCGATGTCGCTCTTAGCCTGAACCTCTTTTAGATAATTACTAACATGGGCTCGCTGTTCGTCTGTGACGATGTCGTTGGCCAGTAAATATTCAGGCGCCACCACCATGAAGGTTGCTCCAAAAACTGTGTCCGGCCGGGTGGTGAATACTTTAATGACCTTGTCGCTACCATCGACTTTAAAATCAATCTCAGCACCTTTACTGCGACCGATCCAGTTGCGTTGCATAGTCTTGATTGATTCTGACCAATCGACTTCATCTAAATCGTTAGCTAGCCGATCGGCATAGTCCGTGATTTTAAAAAACCACTGTTTGAGCAGTTTCTTCTCAACTTCACTGCCGCAGCGCCAACACTTTCCGTTTTCGACCTGCTCGTTAGCCAGGACTGTTTTGTCAAACGGACACCACCACTGCAAACTCTCTTTCTGATAAGCCAAGCCGCGTTTGTACAACAATAGGAAGAACCATTGGGTCCACTTGTAATAATCCGGGTCTGAACTGGCAAACTCGCGGGACCAGTCATAGCCAAAACCCATTTGTACCAATTGTTTTTTAAAGCGATCGGTATTTTGCTTAATGGCTATCTTGGGACTGATACCAGTTTTAATAGCATAATTTTCGGCCGGCAAGCCGAAGGCATCCCAGCCCATTGGGTGCAATACGTTGTAACCGTTCATGCGCGCGAAACGTGATAAAACATCACCGATCGTGTAGTTCCGGACATGGCCAACATGCATGGCTGCACCGCTCGGATACGGGAAATACTCCAAGACATAGCGCTTGGGTTTGGTGGAAGTATCGCTCGCTTCATAGAGCTTGTCCTCAGCCCATTTGGCTTGCCACTTAGGCTCAACTTCTTTTGGGTTATAGCGCGACACGGTTTCTATAGACTCCTTGCAATCTCATAAACATTATACAAATTAGGCTAGAACTGCTGAAGGTAATTGGTATTAAATACTCTGGTTAGCAAATTCCGCTGTTGGTATCGTTCTTTAGCTAGTTCGATTAACTTTTGGACTAATTCGACATTACTAACCCCTGCCCGATTCCAGTTATGGGCGTACAGATCACCGGGCAATGGATTAATTTCGTTAAAGTAAACTTGCTCGGTCTTACTGTCAATGAGCAGGTCAACCCGGGCGGTACCGCTGCAGCCGATTGATCGATAGGCAGCTAGACCAATTGTTTCAGTCTTATCATAAAGAGCATTGGACAAATCAGCCGGTAACTGGCTGTAGCCTTCGGCCCCTTTGGCCCCCTTGCCCTTTTTACCGCCAACCAGATATTTGGTATCGAAGTCAAAGAAGTCCTCAGGCTTAGTCAGCGGCCGCTCGAGCAAGGCCGGCGTCAGTTGATCATTGCCCATGACTGGCAAGGTTATTTCGATCAGGTTTTGAACGGCTTCTTCCACGATAATCTTGTCGTCATAGTGGGCGGCCACTTCCAGCCCGTTTTGCAGAGCCGTATCGTCCGTCACCCGTGAGATACCGATACTTGAACCTAAATGGGCCGGTTTAATGAACAACGGAAAAGCTAGTGACTTTTTAATATCCTTCAGGGCGGCCGTTGGGTCACGCTCCAATTCAAGGCGGCTGAAAGTCAAAAATTTTGTCACCGGTATACCATTGGCAGCTGCGATTTGTTTGGCGAGAACCTTATCCATGGCCACGACACTAGCACTTAAGCCACAGCCGACATACGCTACGCCGGCCATATCTAATAGCCCCATCAGTGCACCGTCTTCGCCGTAGGTTCCGTGCATAGCCGGAAAAACGACATCAATTTTACGGACAGTTTTGCGGCCCGCAATACCACTGGCCTTAACCAGTGTCATACCGCTATCAAATTGAACGCTGGCCGGGTGATTCTTATGAATAAAGTCCTGGATGCCTCCGGAAGTAAAAAGAGCGATATTTTTTAGTTTGTCATCCCAGTACCAGGCCCCATCTTTAGCAATATAAACAGCTTCGACCCGGTACTTACGGGTTAGCTCTAAGGGCTTAATAATGCTGGCTATGGCGGTGACTATCGAAATGTCGTGCTCGGTTGAGCGACCACCAAAGATAACGGCAATTGTTTCCATGCAATAAGTATATGCAATTTCTAACTACAATTACAGAAGATCGAGTGTCAGGTGTAGTTATCGGTCCAATCGTTCTGCATCATCAGTAAATCGCCGACGGCTACAAATTGACTGAGGTTAGAATAAAATTCCAGTGGATCGGGTTCAATAATTAATTCACCCTGGAAACCTCCGGCTGTTAGGCCAGTTTTTATAAAATCAGTGACAGAGTGCTTGATTAATACCACCGTGTCGGCCCCAGATGCAGCAATCAGTCGGCCGACTTCTTCGTGAATCTGCTGAGTTGCTTGGCCCTGATCAACTAACCCGGGCGTGACGTAAAGCTTGCGTTTAGCCCTTAGTTCCTTGAGCAGTGTCGTGCCGGCCCGAATACCTTCTAGGTTACCGTTGTAGGTATCATCAATTACCCATGCACCGTTCAGTTGATAGGGCTGCATGCGGTGTTCGAACGGCTTAGTCAAACTCACCCCTTTAGTGATCGCATCATCAGACAAACCCAATAAATCGGCTAGAGCCGCCGCTAGACAAAGGGTTCCGATATTGTGTTTGCCGAGCAAGGCACTTTTAAGTTCAAGTCGTCGCTTGCCCTTAGTAATTGTGAAAGTTAGACCTTCAATGCTCGTGGTAACATCGCTAACCTTCCAGTCAAGCGCTCCGTGTTGATCATAATGGTTAAAACCGGGTTTTAGGAACGGCTCGGTGGTTGGTGATTCAGTATTTACAAAGACATGCTCGGGTTTTAGGTGTCGAGCAACGCTAAAGATATCTTGACCGGCCCGCTCGATGGTCTTGTAACGATCTAAATGGGCTGCGGCTAGACCAGTAATGACCGCATGCGTTGGGTGGGTTGTGTCAGCAAAGCGGCCCACATCACCGGGCGCTCCTTCGCCGTATTCTATCAATAGAATATCTTCGTCACCGCTTAAACTGTGAGCAAATTCAGCGTGGCTGACAGCGACATTTTTGTTAGCTGGGGTAGCCGCTATTTTTTTGCTTTCACCCAAGACGGCTAAAAGTACTTCTTTCATGCTCGTCTTGCCGTAACTGCCAGCAATGGCTACCCTGAAACCTTTGTGGTTTTTGAAAATTTGTTCAGAGTGAATAATCAACCATCGTTGTCGCGGTTTAATTATCAAATAACGGCCGAGTACCAGGGGCACAAGAATTAAATGGGCCCAAGTTACCGGATAAGAAATAATCAAAGCTAGACCGAAGGCCCAGCCGCCCGTCAGGCCACACCAATACCATAGGGCAATTAGTAATAAGCCAACTAGAACCTGCAAAACCATACCGCACCATAGCGTCAATAACAACAGACGGGCTGGCTTGGTACGTTGCAGTTGTCGACGTCGCTCGACTTTCGAAAAGTCCTGCGTCCGCCAAAACCAGCGTAAATAGGGCCAGATCTGGTATTCGGTATTTTGGAGCATATAAACCACCGTGACAGCATAACTAGGCAAGTACGGCGCGACGATTAGCGGTATCATGCCAGAAACTCCAAAATCGACTTTATAACCTCTTTAGGTCGGTCGAGATATACAAAATGACCGACCCCCGGCAGGACTTCCAGGGTTGAGTCAGTAATCAGTTGGTGAAACTGTTCGCCGTACCAGACTGGTGCTTCTTGATCTTTTTCGCCGTAAATAAGTAGGGTTGGCAGATTGATGCGGCTAGCGTCGGTTTGGACATCATCTTCAACGACTTTTTTAAAAGTTTCTTGCAGATGCTCAGCCACCAACATATCTGATCCAATCGTTCGATATACCGTCCGGCGCAGACGTTGTTTAACCCCGCTGGGCAGGGGCAGCGTCAGTATTTTGCCGCTCTTAGTGATCAGCCGCAGAATTTTTTTACGACCTTTGTAGCGGTTGCGAATCCCAGCACTAGCCAGTAAAACAAGTTTATCGACACTGAATTGCCCGCTAGCTAACCCGCGTAAGGCTACAGCGCCGCCGTTGGAGTGTCCAATGATAGCCGACGGCTGGATATTGGTCTTTTTTAGGAAGGCCCCTACAAAGCTCGCATACTCCGTCAGACCCCATGCTGTTTTGGGCGGCTGAGTCCCGCCAAACCCCGGCAAGTCAATAACTATCACATCAAAATCATTAGCCATTTGCTGCTGAAACGGCCCCCAGTTTTTGGAATCGTCGGCCCAACCTGGTAGAACAACAATACTTTTACCCTTGCCCAAGCGTGTGTACTGGGTCAACAACGAGTCAACGACAACTTGCATATGCGCCTATTATAGCGTGACTTCAGCCATAACCGATACGTCAGGATTTTAAGAGTTAAAAGATTATCGGATTGACTGAATCCGAGCTTGCAGCTCGGTAGTCGTAATAGTCTTGCTGGGTAAACTAATTGGCGTCAGCAGGCCCCAATCACTGTAACTCTGAACGAAGTTGGCCGCCGGGTAGTCAACCCGCACAAGTTGATGTGACATCTTATCAACAGACATCGTAAGGCTGACTGGTGGTAATGACGTGTATTGACTGGGGTCAACTGATTCGAGGCTGTTGATACCAAGAGATTGAGCAAATGATTGCATCAGACGCACGTAAGGCCCCAAATGTACTGACACTGCGTAGGTATAAACATTGTGGCCGTTAACGACTTCAGACTTGGCGTTATTGTAGTTTACTGATAAAACACCCTGGTTGAGCATATAGCTGACTAGGCCGTGGCCAATCACGGCCGGGACGTTGCCAATTGGCGGTAGCGGTGCGTTATTGATATCTAATAGAGTTTCGTTGAAGAGTTGGCTTAAGGAAGTATCGGTTTTGCCGTCAGCCTTACCCCAGACATTGAGCGCACTACTAAAATTAGCCACCTTGCTTTGGGCGTTAGATACAGTGGCAATTTTAACGTAACGAATATAGCCCGTGCTAGGAGTGCCGATGCTTTCGGACGTGACAGCTGAATTGCTCTGGGTGGCAGTTACTAACCAATCGGCGGCGTTAGTACTGCCCATTTCCAATCGGACGTATTGATTGATAGTCTGGCCATTACCTGCTGCAGACATGTGTTTAGTGACACTCGTAGTTGTTAAATTATTAGCCAACATGTCACTGAAAATATGTTGCGGGTTCATCCACAACAAGTTCCACCATAAAACTCCGACAAGCAAAAGCAAAATTGCAGTGGCTATCGTTACGCTACTGCGTGGGTAACGTAAAACGGTATCAAGGAATTTATCAAACATAGTAGTTATTGTAACAGCAGTAAAATAAACAGTTCGGTAACGGACATCTTGGTGGAGCATGGCGGAGTCGAACCGCCGACCTCTGCAATGCGAATGCAGCGCTCTAGCCAACTGAGCTAATACCCCTGGTGCGCGGAGCGGGAATCGGACCCGCACGCCTTTTGGGCAAGGGATTTTAAGTCCCTCGTGTATACCAGTTTCACCATCCGCGCTAGATTTTGTCAAGTGGAGGCGCCTACCGGAATTGAACCGGTGTGAAAGGTTTTGCAGACCTCTGCGTAACCACTCCGCCAAGGCGCCGTTTGAACATCAATGATTATCCTATGTATCCAACTGAAAATCTATACCCAGTCTGTCTAAAGCTCAAGCTATTTGCTTTATTAACGATAGTACGGCAAAGTTTGGCTGGCTGATTTTGGGATTTAGTGTGCCGTGTTGGATAATATATTCGTTAAGTGATTAAAACAAACCAAGAAAAGGCCACCCAATGAATAGTTCACGAGACAGCAACGCTGGTTTTACACTAGTAAAAACCGTGATTTTGCTGGTTGTGCTCGTGGCCTTGGGATTCCTTAGCCATTTTGTGTCTCACAGCATCTTCAAACCTAGCGAAAACTCCGCAATGACTAATGTGGTCTCCGGGGCAGCTACTAGCCCAAGCGCTAGTTATGCCGTCTTGACTCCTGCCACCGTTCCGTCAAAGACACCGGAATGCAGCCAACAATTAACCTACGCCAGCAACGGTAGTCCGAGCCCAGTAAGCTGTTCTAACGGCTACCTCAACATGCTTGCCTGGAACGCCTTATCGGCACTAGAGCTCAAAGTTATGACACTAGGATATTCAGCAACCCCTAGCCAAGTTCAGTCTGCACTCTGTGTCGACGCCAATGCAGCGGACGCTGATTCTAAAGCAAGCGCCAGTAATGCAATCGAGGAAAGCGCTTATCAAATATCTGCTATATATTACGGTTGGAGTTTTGCGACTAACCCAAGCGTGGTCTTATCAAACGGAGTTTGTTAAATCTGCTATCGAATTAACCAAAAAGCTCAACCAAAGCGGCCTTAACGATATAGCTATAGCGTCACGCTGCCGCTGCTTGCAAGCAGCTGTTGATAAAACGCCGTGCTTTTGGCAATGCCAAAAACATAAACACATACGACAAGCCAATTAATACGGGATTGTAAAAGTAGAACGAGTACTGAGGATCAAGCATCTTGTGTTGGTGGCCATTCACATAGCGGATTCTTGCTTTACCGTAGGCATTTCTCATCCGTAGATCGCGCGACAGCGGGTAGCGAAATACTTCTTGGCCACTAGCCGCATTAGTCATAACAAGCAATCCCGGATACAACGAAACAACACCTTTTCTGGCACCAAAAACTGTTATACCTTTTAGATAGTAGCAAGGATATTGCGCAATCGGAACGGCTGTCGCCGATGTTGGTGGTTGTGGTGGTTGAGTTGTCGAAACGGGTTGCGACGAATCGAGCTGCACAGGGTTATCGGGCTGAGTTGCTATGGGCTGGGTTGGATTCATTCGGTTTTATCCTTTGGTTTTATGCTTAAGTTGTTATCTGGATTATTGGCCAAACGCAACCCAATGTCAAGATTGCTAGTCTACAGTGTCGCCTTACCATTAAGCAACAATTCCATGCAATTGCGCAATTGCAAAACCGGTAAATTGGTGCAAGTTAGCTGATATGTTCCGAAAAGATTGCTACCAGGTAATAGTTGATTTAGCCAGAGAAGTAAGCATTGCTAAACAATATCTAGGGGGTGATATTTCGTGTAAACCATTCCAGGCCTATTGATGGTTTGCACTTGCGCTAGGCATAACCAGAGAAGTAGTCAACTTTAACCTGATGCCTCGGTACACCAAGATTGGCCAATATATCCCGCATAGCTTTCACCATGGACTGTGTCCCAGATATATAAAATACCCTCTCTCGGTAGTCGGGCACTTCCTTTTTTATCATTTCTGCATTAATTCGACCTGACCGTATACGCTCGTCGGAGATAACCTTAGTTTTATCGGTTGCACAGTAGACGGTATTTATGCCCAATTCCTTACGTGCTGGCTCAAAAACATCTTTGTAGGCAAAATCGTAAGTCGTTTTTGCGGAATAAAGTAATGTAATGTCCCTTTTTTCTTTAGTGTCTAATAGGTATTTAATCATGCTTCTGTAGGGTGTTACTCCAATGCCACCAGCAATAAAGACCAGCTTCTGTTTAGCGTCTTTGGGCAACACAAAGTCTCCAGAAACATGGGAAGCGACGATTGGTGTTTCGCGGTCGATTGCCAACAATGCCTCTTTATAGCTACTGCTCTTGTCATAGAACTTAACGCCAATACGGACATCTGGTTCGGTGGGCGATGAGGCTAAGGTAAAGTAGCGGCGGTTGCCTCGGCTATCAGTAGCTTCATGTGGCAGTGTCCATTCCATGTATTGCCCTGGCTCATAAGCAAATCTCTTTTTATTTAGGTTAAAAACAAAATCGGCGGAGTCTGGTGTGATGCGGAGTTTTTGCTTGAGAGTTGGGAATACCTTAGCCTTAGGACTGGTGATGTACGAGAATACATTACCAGCAATTAAGGCGAGTTCAGGTGTTGAATATAGGCTTAGTATGTGAAATTGGGGCGGGAACAAAATCCCCGTTAATATTGCATACCAGGTTTGCTTTTTAGCAGTTGGCGGGGTAGTTAGCGGTTCGGTCAGCATTACAAAGCCTAAGAAAAACATAGCCGAAGTAGTTAGAGTTTCTTGCAGAGCCGTTATCACACTATTTTTAGCAAGTAACGCATAAACTATCGTCGCTAGCAGCACAGAGACAAAGAACGTAAATACCATACGGCCACGGCGCATCTTACGGACCAACAAAACACCACCTATTAAAACGTACGGTAGCATGACTGATGTACCAATCCACCAGTTAGCACTCTGGCGTGGGCCCAATGCCGTCAGTACAACGGCTATAGCAGCTGGGTTGAAGATGTGCTTCTTATTGATGGTCAGTATGTATTTGGACGCCATTGCTAGGCCCGAAGCAGCTAACAGAAATGTAACGTGTAACGACAAAGAACCGTCCGTCATCGGCGAAATAATAAGGGCCAGTATAAGAGCGGTTATGTAGACTGACTCAACGTTGGTCGGGGCATGAAAAATCTCTGCCAAAGCTTTATTTATAACCCAACAAACTGCCACCAGGATGATGGTTGAGGTAGCAAGTGAGGCTGCCCCAAAGTGCAGTACCCCCACAATATTTAAACCAAAAGCTATAACCAGTAAAGCTATTAAGTAGTCCAGCAGGAGCCTGTACATAGTAATGCGGTTCAGCAGTTTATCGACTAAACTAAACATCGACTAGGTACCTTTCAAAGCCACTGGTATAGGTAGCCATCTTATTATCAGTTACCATGTAACCCTCTAAGCCCGGAACAGTCTTAATAAAACTTATGCCGTCTACACCCATCGCGAAGGCGGCTGTTGCAAAGCGGTCGGCTTCATAAATATCGGGACCGATGACCGTTAAACTTCTGACCTGGCTTAGGGTCGTATCGGGCTTGAAGGGGTCATAAATATGCTGACCCCGGATGTAGGTTCCTGATGTTGCAACACCTTCCGAAGTAACGGTGATTGTTTTAATAATTTCATCTATGTTAAACGGGTTTCGGATGCCTAATGTCCAAGGTTCATGGTTGGCGTCTTGGCCGCAAACCTGAATATCTCCGCCCGCTTCAATACAGAAATTCATGACTTTCTTCTTGCGTAACAAATTAGCCGCGTTGTTTATAGCCCAGCCCTTTACTAAACCAGAGGGGTCTCGTTTACCGTTATACATAATATCGAAATAGCCACCCGTGCATTTGCGGGTTTGTTCGCATAAACCTAAGACGGATTTCATCTCAGCGCTCCATTTTGATTTCGGCAAACCATCATTGATTTGAGATATCTCGCTATCCTTCTTGTAGGTGCTATACTGACTGTCAATCTTTCTAAAGTAGCCAAAAACATCCGAGAAGTATTTTTTGGCACCTTGGTCAACAATCTCTACCGTGATAGGCATACCCATAATAAGTTCAGTCTTTTTCATTAATTCTGTGTAGCCTGACTTAATGCGTTTGCTAACGACTGCATAAATGCTTGGCTGGTAAACGTGGCGCCAGTAATGGCGCTGACTTTAGAGCTTTGGGCCTGAATTGCTTCCTGCACTAGATACGGCATCGCCTGTTGATTTACATAAATCGAATTTGGATTTTCGTTTGGAGATTGCAGGAAGTTGACGGTAGTAATTTGTCCGTTTTTGATAACGGCTTGAACTTGTACATTACCGTAGTAAGCATTTGCAACGCTACCGGCGTAAGTACCGTCCTTGTACTGAGAGCTTGCAGTCGGACTGGTCATAGAAGTCGAGCTAAGGGTACTTGAGCCTGACGAGCTATTATTGCTTAGCGAAGCTGGAGCAACTACGGGTTCTGAGTGCTGATTGCGTAGGACGGTGCTATAGGCCAGAAAAATAGCGGCTACAACAACACCTAGAAAGTATTTTCTCACCGGGTTAGTATATCAACTCGCCCCTGAACATCTACTGAAAGTATTTTCACAATACTCTCATGCAAAGGCCAACAACCCTAACGTGACTCTAATAAACTTTGAAGAGTTATTTTTTATCAAACAAAAGGAGGTCATTTCTGACCCCTGTATCTGAAAGCTTGGTGCAAGTTAGCTGATATGTTCCGAAAAGATTGCTATCAGGCAATAGTTGATACTGCCAAGGAGATTAGCATAGCTCAACAATATTTGAAGTTTCTAGTTAGTTAAGTACGCTTGGAACGATGAAAGAGGCGATAAAAATTATAGTCATAACCCCAACCCCATGCTCTTGGAGTAACAAATTTCGGCTCATTCGGGTTCCATAATCTTGAACGATAGCGAGCTTTAGTAGGCCTCCTCCAATCGTATGGAACACCCAAAAACTTACCTGTTTTACCTCTATATTTTTTAGTTGGAATCATAAATCAATAATAGAACTAAATTAAAAACCAAGTGGGATTCGAATATTTCTAAAGTGTTAGTTTCTACGTATTATAAAGAGGCTAATTTTAACCTCTGTATCTAGTCAACCATGGTGCGGGTCACGGGACTCTAACCCGTGGCCTCGTCCTTGGCAAGGACGCGCTCTAAACAACTGAGCTAGACCCGCAAATCAATGACGATTTTACCCGAAGATCAGGTAAAAATCAATTTGGTGGCGACTCCCAGACTCGAACTGGGGACACAAGGCTCTTCAGGCCTCTGCTCTACCAACTGAGCTAAATCGCCACGTAAATACCAAGGTTATGATAACTTCTTAAGAGGCTTTTTTCAATCTAATCTCGAACTCAGACAAGCTGTCGTCACTTTAGGTATCAATGCACAATACCACCAAACAGACGACCAATAGTGTAAGTTATCGCCATCGCTAAAGCACCGCCCACGATAATCCTGGTCATGACCTTGAGCCGTGAAGAATTACTAACTACAGCACTAAGATAACCCGTGATACATAAGGCTACCAATACTGCGATTACGGTAGCAGCTATGTAAACTCTATGACTAGCCAGCACAATTGTTACAAGAGGTATGAGACCGCCGATAGTGAAGGCCAGCAGTGACGCAATCGCCGCCTGCCAGGGATTGGCTAGATTATCAACGCTGGTTCCCATCTCAAGATCAATATGAGCACCAAGAACATCGTGATTTGTTAATTCATGAGCTACTTGTCGAGCTGTGGCGGATGATAAACCTTTTTCTTCATACATGGCAATCAGTTCGGCAAACTCTTCCTTGGGATGAATTTTTAGATGGTCTTTCTCTTCAGCTATGAAGGCCCGTTGAGTGTCCCGCTGACTACTGACTGAGACATATTCGCCGGCGGCCATGGATAAAGCGCCGGCTGCTAACCCAGCCATGCCAGCCGTGAAGATAGTGCCTATATTACTGGTGGCCCCAGCTACACCTAAGATAATGCTAGAGACGGAAATTATGCCGTCATCGGCACCAAGTACTGCCGCTCGCAGCCAATTAAGTTTATTTAACGTCACGTTGTCGTGATCAAAGTCTTTTTCAGGTAGTGCCACCGCTTACTCTTCTTTGCTTAGAAATTCCCTAACGCTTTTAGCAGTATCCAAGAATTGGGCCGGGAATACAATTGTGCTATTCTTTTCAACTGCAATATCACTTAGAACCTGCAAATTACGCAATTGCAAGGCTATTGGGTGAGACGCAATGATGTCGGCTGCTTGGCCAAGCTTTGTGGCGCTGAGTTGTTCTCCCTCAGCGGCAATAATTTTAGCCCGTTTCTCGCGTTCAGCTTCAGCTTGTTTAGCCATCGCTCGTTGCATCGACTCGGGTAGCTGGATGTCCTTGACCTCAACTGAGCTGACAAAGATGCCCCATTTTTCTGTCACATTTTCCAATATCTCTCGAACTTTCTCGTTAACTCCCCTAGTCTCACTGAGAACTTCATCCAGGTTGCTTTGGCCGATAACATTACGGATGGTTGTCTGAGCATTCTGATAAGTAGCAGCAACCACATTCTCAATTTCCACTATCGATTTGGTTGGATCTTTGATTTGGTAGTAAGCCACGGCCGCTACATCTACCGAAACATTGTCTTTGGTAATTATCTTTTGTGACTCGATAGGCAAAGTTATGACCCGAAGACTAACTTTTCTCATTTGGTCGACAATAGGGATAATAAAACGAAGGCCAGGTTGTTTAATAATCTTCTGGACCCTGCCTAGTCGGAAGACTACGCCTCGTTCATATTGATTGATGATTCTAACACCGTTAGCCACCAATATTAACAAAACAACCAGTACGACAATAACCACTACGATTGCTGTAGACATAATATATCCTCATTATAAAGGTTTTGGTGGAGCATATCGGGCTCGAACCGATGACCTCATCTATGCCATAGATGCACTCTAGCCAACTGAGCTAATGCCCCGCATAACGATTTAGATTCAACCCAAACCCGTCTCGGGCAACTTGTATTGTAGACCTAGTGTGTCCCATTGATCAAGAATTCGTCAATGTCTGAGACACTTCAAAAACAAACCGGACCGACTTGGTCCGGCTGTCAGTCGTGCGCGCCCACCCGGCGCGGGTGCAAATGTTTGTTTTTGATATTTGTTTCACGCGCCATTTGCGCACGAATCATATTAAGCATAACATGTTTGCGCCGACCGTCAAGCAGTACGACACAGTCATTGGGCTTGGCTTAATAGTTTAATCAATTCCTGCTCATTAATTTGATTTGTGCCTAAGGCAATTGCCTTTTGGAGTTTACTGGCACCAACGCCTTTACCAACCACCAGGTATGACGTGTCCTTTCCAATACCGGTCTGGAAAGTTCCGCCAAGTGTGCGGATTTGATCCGCCGCCATATCACGGCTCATCGATTCTAGTGTGCCAGTAATTACAAAATTTTTACCGTGCAGCGGACCACGCGCTCTGGACACGTAGTGTGGTTTAACACCCAGACTAGCGAATTTCTCTAGCATTTTATGATTATTGGGATCGGCCATCCAGGCCAGGATCGATTCAGCTACAACATCACCGATGCCTTCAATTTGTAGCAACCCATCAAGTGTTGCAATTTGGAGTTTTTCGAGTGAGCCGAAATGTTCGGCCAAATCAATGGCTGTCTGCGAGCCAACGTGACGGATACCCAAACCATAGATAAAGCGCGGCAGTTCTGGTGATTTCACGGCCTGAATGGCCTCCACCAGTTTCTGGGCGGAGATATCAGCAAACCGATCCAGCCGTATAACCTGGGCCTTCGTCAAGCTATAGATATCGGCTAGGTCGCGTACCAGTTTAGCTTCAACCAGGGCGATAACATTTTTTTCACCGAGCGTGTCTATATCGAGTGCCGCTTTTGAAGCAAAGTGTTCCAAGGCTTGCTTTAGCAACAATTTACCAGTAGCACCCTTGACACGGTAGACAGCTTCACCAGTTGGTCGAACGAAGTCAAGTTCAGGATACTGTCGTTTAAGTTCCTTAACCATGTCAAATTTTTTGGATGATTTGGGCCGCAGCTCAGTCAACACTCGTGAGACCTGTGGGATAATGTCGCCTGCCTTAAAAATAACTACGGTATCGCCAACTCGAATGTCCTTACGATCAATTTCATCGGCATTATGTAAACTGGCGTGCTGAACGGTGGTACCGGCTACCTGAATTGGAGCAAAGACAGCCACCGGAGTGGCTGCCCCGGTTCGGCCGATACTGAGCACAATATCACGGACAATTGTAGTGGCTTCTTCGGCAGCATACTTATAGGCCACGGCTGCTCGAGGAGCTTTACCGACAACGCCAAGTTGGGCAAATGCTTCACGGTCGTTCAGCTTAATCACTAAACCATCGGTGTTATAGGGTAGTCCGTGCCGCCTTTTCTCCCATTCGTCAACGTAGCCCATGATAGCATCAATATCCTTTATCACAGTCGCCTGTTTGCCGCTAGCAACACCTAGCGCCTGGATAACTTTATAGGCGAAAGCATTGGTTGGTATTTCTCTAGGGTCATCACGCAAGATGTCCCAGGCTCGAAATCGGAGTGGCCTAGCGGCGGCTAATTTCGGATCAAGTTGGCGAATACTGCCAGCCGCTAAGTTGCGTGGATTAGCAAAAACCGGTTTGCCCTCCGCTTCACGTTGCCTGTTTAACGACTCAAAATCCAGCTTATAAATAATGACTTCGCCCCTTATCTCGGTTCGTCCTTTCAAGAACAGCTCATAGTGCTTGTCGGGTCGAAGCTCAAACGGAACACTCTCCATGGTTCGGACATTCATGGTGACATCTTCACCAACGAAACCGTCGCCGCGAGTTACGGCTTGGATAAACTTACCATCTTGATAAATCAAAGCGCAGGCTAGACCGTCGAGCTTAAGATCAATAAAAAAATCGGGCTTGGATTCCGGTGCTAACTTCTGGGTTCGCTTAATCC
>CAZLLA010000017.1:7899-24151 GCA_964560315.1 uncultured Candidatus Saccharibacteria bacterium | reverse complement strand
GATGCGCGGTAGAGCCGTGGCTACAATCGATTGATCTAGAGCAGCCAATAACATGGCGATCATTAAAGCCACCAAAACGTACTTTATTTCGTTATGGGTTCGTTCGGGTTCGTGATGGGTTACCTGGGTCTCAGGACTCATAATTTTATCTCCTTTAATGGTCGTTCAACCGATAATGTATCGGTAGTCTGGGCTGCCTCTAGAGCCAGTCTGTGCAAGAGTTGGACCAATTGTTGACGATCAGTGCTTGACCAACTGCTGAATAGGGCTTTAAAGTGTTCTCGCTTGGCGCGGCGTAAATATTTAATAGTTTGTAAGCCGCGGGAAGTTAGTCTCAAATGGTTGGTGCGGCGGTCAGTTTTATCGATAATCCTAACGATCAATCGATCTTGCTCAAGTCGCTGGACAGTTCGGCTAACTGATGGTGCTTCGATACCGAGTTTAATTGCTAATTCATGTAAATTGCAGCCAGCATCGTGGTCGCTGAGGGTTCTGAGCAGGTGAGCGCTTGGGCGGTCAATAGTAACATTGGCCGACTTTTGAATAGCTTGCCATAACCGGGGACGAGACATCGCTCGTGCAAGATAGCCTAGAGCTTCTTCTAGGGTATCTAAATCCTGATCCATGGCTAGCAATTATAACTAATTACTTAGCCAAAGTAAATACATATAATTTGATACTTGATAAGCTGTATGTGTGACTTAAATCATGGTAGATTATTTGGTAACCAATTTACCGTCCTGAAGACGGAAGGATTCGTCGGTTTTACCGGCGATACTGAGATCGTGCGTGACAACAACTATCGTAGTGTTTTCGCTACGGGCTAAATTGTGCAGTAGCTCGAAAATCATTTTGCCAGTTTCGCTATCAAGGTTACCGGTTGGCTCGTCAGCCAGAATTAGTGAGGGCTTGTTGGCCAAAGCTCGGGCAATAGCCACACGTTGCTGTTCACCGCCACTCAGTCGGCTTGGCTTACGATTTTGCTTGTCACCACTGATCCCAACCTCGTCTAAAAGAC
This sequence comes from uncultured Candidatus Saccharibacteria bacterium, assembly GCA_964560315.1. Lineage (GTDB taxonomy): Bacteria > Patescibacteriota > Saccharimonadia > Saccharimonadales > UBA4665 > CAVPPA01. The sequence continues at coordinate 23,133 of CAZLLA010000017.1, read as the reverse complement.
CCTGGGCTCTTTGTTTGCGATCTCTTCGTGTAACACCAGCAAAACAGAGGGGTAGCATGACGTTTTCCAGAGCGCTTAAATTGGGCAATAAGTTATAACTTTGAAAAACAAAACCGATCTTCTGACGTCGGTAGGCTACCAAAGTATGGTCGCTTAGGCCCGCAACATCTCGTCCGCCGACCTCGATAGTGCCTTTAGTTGGCCTTTCTAGCGTACCTAGGAGACTCAAAAGAGTAGTCTTACCGCTGCCACTTTTACCAATGATTGAAACGAACTGTCCGTCGGGCACCTCGAAACTAACGTTATCAACAGCCGATACGTGACCGTCGCCGGATGCGAACTCTTTTGATACTTTGACGACTTTTAACATTATTCTGACCTCATAACTTCTGACGGTCTTACTCTAGCAATCATCCAGCCGGCCAAGGCACTACCAACGACAGCAATTAACACAGCAGCCCCAAAACCGTACAGTAAAATACTCCAGCCGATATCAGCCTGGATATTGTGTAGATTACTACCGACGTTAGCCAAACCGAAGGCGTGTTTGGAAAAGTTGCCCCCAAAGCCGCCCCCACCCGGGCCACCGAACCTGGTGACAACACCTTGCGTCGAGCTGGTTGTTGATGTGGTGGAGTTAGAAACTAGCATTTGGGTCACTGGATTGCCACCGACAACACCAATGATCAAACCAATCGCGGCACCAAGGATGGTGAACGTCAGAGCCTCGCTCATAAACTGGAGCATGACCCGTAAATTGCTGGCTCCAATGGCTTTGAGAATACCAATCTCCCGCCGGCGCTCGCGAACGATCATAATCATGGTCATGAGGATGATAATGCTGCCAGCGATTACGGCACCGACTAGGCTATAAAATGATACGGTTTTGACGCTATTAAGCGGTTGGACCGTTTGATTGGCTTGTGTCTCGGCGCTAGTAATATCGGCCGATGAGCCTAAGACGTTTTGGATAGCCGTAGTGGCCGAAGCTAAGTTGTCGATTGAATTAACTGTGGCAACTGCGGAAGTAACATCGCCGCTTTGCCCGCTCAAGCTCTGCTCAGTCGGTAGTGAAACGATTACGTTGTTGTCGCCAGCTTGGGTGCCGCTCGTAAATATGGCGGCGACAGTTAGGGTTGTGCTGTAGGCAGTGAACGTTGAGCCGACCTTCAGGTTGTTTTTACTGGCCATGTCTTTGCTGACCATAGCGTTATCTGAACTAGATGTGCCACTGATGGCCGTACCGCTAGTAATAGTCAATGCTGTACCGTTAAGCTGGGTTGGATCATTAGTACCTTCAATCGAAACGGGCGGGCTGAAATTTGTAGGTAGTTGTCCACCGCCGGATATAAAGAGATGGACTTGAGGCCCGCTGCCAGAACCTGAGCCACTAGCACCAGTACTGATTGTCACCGGGGAAGTCAGACTGGTCATGTTATTCGCGCTAGAAGATCCGGAAGATGACTGATTAAAGAAAGATGACGGTGACGTCGAGCCGATAGTCGTTAGACGATCAGTTAACGTCTCGGCGACGTTGGTGACATGTGGCAAGGCTTGGACTTTGGCTAATTGAGCAGTGGTTAGGGAGTTATTGACTTGGCTAAAACCGCTAAAACCAGCCGGGGCAATCGTAATCGTATTACCGATTGAATCTTTAACCGAGCTAATCTTATTGCTAACGGCCTGATGGGCGATTAACATCACTAGGCTCAAACCAATGCTAAGGCCCAAGATTAACATGATGGCTGCGCTCCGTACGAGATTGCGGAAAGCGTTGCGGACCCCTAGAGTTATAAAGTTCATGTTGGTGACTGTATAGTGCCAAACTGAAGTAACGCTTAAACTAGTATTGAACTATTGGGCAGCACCAGGTACGGTGTTGCGGGTGTAACCAGCAACGACTTCTTGAACCATGTCAGCTATTGCTTTCGGCTCGTGCTCGCTTTTTATGATGTACTTAACGGCACCTTTGGAAAGAGCCGTTTCGGCATCCTGTTGCCCTGCCAGATTGGTTAACATAATGACCGGTATAGCTTTAGTTCCAGGGTTAGCCTTTAACTGTTCAAGTACTTGCAACCCGTTCATCTTGGGCATCATAACGTCCAATAAAATGACGGTCGGATTGAAGGTTAGCACCTTAGCAAGGCCTTCCTCACCGTCACTAGCTACATCTACCTCATGTTTTTCAAAGGTGAAAATTTTTTGGTACATCCGTAGCATCAACGGATCGTCCTCAACTATTAGTATTTTTGCCATTCAATATAGATTATAGGGAAGCATCAGCTTTTTGCAACCGGTAAATCGGGTTTTTCACTAGTCATACCTGTTGTGGTGTTAGTCAAAGTGCCGTCTTTTTTGGCGGCAGCTAGACGTTCAGGGGTCGCCACTGGCAAAGTGAAGCTGAAAGTACTACCCTTACCCGCGTCAGAGCGATCAAGTTTTACCACACCGCCCATTGTCTCAACGATCATCTTAGAAATATAAAGCCCCAGACCGGTACCGCGGGTGGTGTCTCGGGTTAATAGGCTACTGCCGGTTTGTTGGAATTTATGGAATAACAATTGCTGAGAGTCTTGGGATATGCCACGTCCAGTGTCGGTGACTGTAACTTTAACTTTATCTTTGTCTGGTTCCAGGTGAGCACTAACCGTAATCCCACCTTTCTCGGTAAACTTGGCTGCATTGCCGATAAGATTATAAACGACCTGTTTAAGCCGGTTTTCGTCAACCCAGACTTGGGGCAAGGTATTGAGGGTTAGTTTATCAACCTTCAAATAGATTTTCTTCTCGTTGATAACAGCTTTCATCTCATAAGCCGTACTCTCGATGACCTTTTCTACCGATACAGCGGCATATGAAAAACTAACCTTACCCTGTTCTAGTCGGGAAACATCCAGAAAGTCATTGACGATATCGATTAGCCGTATGGCGCTGGTATGGATATCTTGCATCATTTCTTGTAATTGTTGATCCTTAAAGACCTCTTTGTAATAATCGAGCATCATACTACTATTGCCTCGGATGCTGGTTAGAGGAGTTCGCAGTTCGTGGGAGGCAATCGAGAAAAATTCATCCTTGCTGCGTTCCAGTATTTTGGCTTCAGTAATATCTTCGAGTAAAATGACGGACCCGAGTTTGGCGATCATATGACCGCTCTCAATTTCCATAACGGGGGCCATAAACAGACGCAGAATTCGGCCATTGTAGTTTAGCTCATCTTTGAGAACCGGTTGTGTCGTCGAAAGAACCTTTTCGATGCCAGCTCTTAGGTCAAAACTCTTGGTTAAGCGAGTTTGGACATAATCAGTTGTCCATGTCTGCTTGTCGATGTCGATCTTAGTATTGCTACCTTCCGTCGTTTGTTCATGTGACAGAATATCCTTGGCCGTACGGTTGATAATGTTGACTTCATTATTGGCATCGGTCATGATGAAGCCGACATTAAGGCTTTCAATTGAAGCTTCAAGCCGGATATGCTCTTGTCTTAGACTGTGGTACTGTTCTTCAAGTTTTTGTCGAGAAACTTCAATGTCGGCAATATATATCTTCATTCTGTTAGCCATTTCATTTAGGGTCAGTCCCAATTGACCGATTTCATCTTTAGAAGAGGTATCGGCCTTGGCTTCTAGGTCGGCCCCGCGGAGCCGGTTAGCAACTTCAGTCAGGCGCCTAATCGGCAGAACTAATCTTGAAGCGTACAAAAAACTGACAGTGATAACAAATACCAACAAAATGACTGTCACAATGGCAATTCGTCGGTAGACGTCATTAATTAGGGCATTAAGGGAGTTGTATGACAGGACGTAGCGGACCGAGAAGACATGATAGCTACCACCTATTTCAGTTATGGGCACGACAATCTCTGTCTCAGGCTGGCCCTTAGGACCACTGATACTTCGTGACGATAACGGACTATTGGAAGATATTTCGTTTAAAGTGGCAACATTGTTGATCGTTCGATAGGCTGAGCCGGTGTATTGACCCTGCGTAAATTCATCGGAGTCAAATAAGATTCGGCCACTAACACTAACTAGTTGGATTTTAGTGATGTTGGTGTCTTCAACCATCATGGCTTTGACAAGACCCTTAAAGATTTGAAAATTGCCAGGATCGATATGGGTGTAAAAATTAGAGTAGTCGTTATAGATCGGTTGGGCTGTAAAAGTAGCAAAAGTATCGCCGTTAGTAGTGATGTCGTTGGCTAATTTTTGTCTGTCTGAAGTTTCAAAGACAAACGAGAAGACCGCCAGAGCCACCAGCATAATAATTATGATGGTAGAGGTGACCTTAAAAGTCAGCGATTCAGAATATCGATGAATGATGGGTAATTTATGTTTTGGTTTGGATGGATCCATAGACCAAGTTTCTAGTAGTATTCTTGCAATATTGGGTTGATTTGGTTACAAGCGTCATCGAGGGCCTGTTGAGCAGTAACTTGACCAGCCCAGGCGTCCTGAATTTCGTTCATCAGATCATTTTTAATCGTGCTAGCCTGCATGACGTTTGGTTCAGCTACTGAATCGCTCATCTGGTTAAGGAAAACACTAGTAAAGAAGTCACCCAGAACTGGCTTGTTGGCGGCGGCGTAGAAGTCGACCTTACGGTCTGGAATGGAGCCGATGTTGTCGGTTAGCAAATCGCCGTAACGGGTTGTGCCATTGGCCTGGACATCGGTATCAAACCATTGTAGGAAGTTCCAGGCAGCAGTCTTGTGTTGGCTGTCGTTCATGACACCCATGAACCAGCTGTACTGCAAGGTGGCCGGTTTAGTAATATAGGGCAGCGGTGCCACGCCAACGGTTGAGCTAAAACTGCTACCGAAGTTGGCGGCAAAAGTTGACTTCGTCCAGGGTGGCGAGATAACCATGCCAACCGAACCATTGCCAAAGTTGTAGAAGTTACCGTTAACATCAGTTGAGCCGTCTTGGAACAGCTGTAATTCATCGTTTAGAGCAGCGACCCCGGCGGGGCTATTAACCTCGCAGGTTTTATAATCAGATGACAGGTAGCTGCCCCCGTTACTGAATAGTAGCGACAGAAATGGATCAGAACTCTCCCAGCTGTTGTTCTCTAGGAAGGCAAAACCATACTGGGTGATCTGGCCCTGAGCATTTTTCTTGGTTAATTTGGCGGCATCGGTAATCACGTCAGCCCAAGTTTTGGGAGCGACTGGATTGCCCTGGGCATCCACTATACCGGCCTGTTTGAAAAGCGTCTTGTTGTAGAGTAGGGCGTAGTTATCAACCTCTGTCGGGTAACCCCAGATTTTTCCGTTAACAGTCACACCAGCGGTTGAGATGTAATTACTTTGAACATCTTTGATAACGCTAGCTGGCGGGGTAGCCAATAGACCAGCCTGGACAAGTGACGGCGCCCAGGTAGAGTAGATCTGGTAAATGTCCGGCCCGGCACCACTGGCCGCCAAAATTGGCAGTTGGGTCGGGTAATTGGCATAAGCTATCTGCTCAATAACGAATCTAACATCCGGGTGGAGCTTAGTGTACTCATCCAGATATTGTTTCAAGCCCCAAGTCACCACCTGACCTTTGCTGTTCTTAATTCCGTAGAGCTGTGAATTCTCCGTCCAGTGAACGGCATAGACCAGGGTCGTAATGTTCTTATTAGTTTTAGCAGTGGCGGTCTGGTTCGATTTATGATCGCGGAAATACCAAAAAGCACCAAGCCCAATCAAGACAATCAAGACCACAACGATAATTAGTAGCCATTTCTTCTTAAATTTAGCCTTAGAACTAACTGGCGGCACTATAACATCCGGTGTCGAAGGCTTGTCTTCTACCGGTGGGGTTATATCAGCCACTTTGGGCGGCTCTGGTTCAGGTTTGGTGCTAGCTGTTGATTCCACTGAAGTATCGACGTCGTCACCATCTTGGCTATCACCAGGCTGGTTCATTGGGTCGTTTGGTCCCATATTCTTAATTCCTTTTGACCTTATTTAGCTTGATAACACTTATGCTTACAATATCACCCTCATTGTAGCACTAGTCTTTTTAAATGAAAGGTGATTCAGATTACACTTAAAAAGAACTGAGGTTTCAATCTAATTGCCGAGCCAAATACTTCGAAATCAGATAAGCCGGGATGATTGATACTATTAGTAGAAGGGCCGTAACAACAAAAGTTAATTCGACTGAACGCCCAGCCGCCTCCAGGATGGCCACTTGGGGCTGGCCGATGAAAATCATGCCGATAATATTGTTGTTAATATCCTTAAGGGGTGTGAAAACAGCCAGGTATTGGCGGTTTTGAATACTCAAGATGCCTTTGAAGGTTTGACCTTGCTTGAGTACCGTGTTCTGGACAGTGTTACTGGTTTCCTTAACCCCAATCCAGCGGGTCATACCATCGGGCGCTAAGAAAGTCGTGGCCGAGACAACATTACTGGCGTAGATCGAACTGTCCAGGCCAGTTGCTTGCTTGATACCGTCAACGAAGGCACTATCCAGTACCAGGCTACTCTCGGCAGCGCCGACTATTTGGTTGTTAGCGGTATTAATGATCGGCACAGCAGCGTTAATGTAAATCAAAGGTGCTAAAACTCCGTCTTGGGTACTAACACTGGATATTGACTGACCAATCAATGCCCGTCTGATATTGGTATCCGAGGAGATCGAGTCTCCCCAGCGATCAGGGTCCTGAGCTCGCAGCAAGACTTGCCCGACGTTGCTGGTGATAGTCAGCGTTGACTGTTGCTTGTCGTGCAGATAGGTACCGGTTAGGCTATTTAGGCTATTGTGATTGTTAGTCATAACAGCACTAATCACGTCGGGATTTTCGGCTATGGCTTCAACATCGGCCAGGGTCTCAGCCTTTTTACCGCTGATGGCATAATTCAAAACGCTGGCGGCGGTCTTAAGATTATTAAGCGATGAGTTTTGAACATTATTAACCAGTAAGAAGGTAAAGCTGACGGTTGTCAGCAAGAATATGGCTAAGATTGCGCCTGTAAAGATCATAAATAGTTGCGACATAAAGCGTTCGGTCAGATATCGCCAAACCCAGCGGCCCAATACCAAAACACTGGCCAGCAGAAAGACCAGTTCGGCAATCCAGAGCGGTCCAAAGGCAGCTACCAGCTTCGAAATCGTTGGGTTGTTGGTGTTCTTCCAGAGACTCGACAAAGATAGTAGCTCATAGATAAACAACAAGCCAAAAGCCCAGACCACCGGTTTCAGGTGACGTTCCAAACCGGTTGTTGCTTGACGCCAGTAAAGACCAACGATAGCCAGAGCACCCAGTGGTGGTAACCAGTGTAGCGGATTAACCAGACCAGAAACGATGACGGCTGGCATGGTTTGGTTTTGGGCCGGCGGTGGAGTGGTAGTTTGATTACTAAATTCGTCAACGTTTAAACCGCTGACTTCCGGCACTTTTTGTGGCGGATCCAATATTCGGCTTAAGATAATGCCCAGAAAACCTAGGCTGCAAAGTATAGCAGCCACTGTTTCCGACAGATTATCGAGTGACGAACTGCCCAGTACAGACTGTTCAATCACCGTCGATTGGGCCAGGAAAGACAAAGCGACTAGTAAAAAGCCTGCCCAGCGGGCCAGAACTTTAAACTCACGTCTAGTTGTCCAGGCGTCGAAGTATAACCAAAAAGTCGCAAAAAAGACCAAAGCTGCGAACAGGTTGATAGCGAAGTGGATGTTTTGTTCAAAAAACTGCAGTGAGAGCATCTGACCACCCTAGCCGGTTGTCGGCATATCCCTTAAGTTTCATCATACTAAAACCACAAGCTTTTTCATATTATTCCAGACCACTTAAAGTGTTCATGATTTGCATCTGACTCAAATCACCGACGTAAACTTGTTTGATAATGCCGTTACGGTCGACGAATAGCTGGGTTGGTAAGTTAGGCGCGCCGAACTCGGGTGTTAGCGTGCTATCCGGATCAACTAGCCAATTGAGATTTAAACCGGCAATCGATGTATAGGCCTCCACCTGACCGGCATTTTGCTGCAAGGCGATCGGGATAATGTTGAGGTTCTGATTAGCTTGCAGTCGACTCAAAATCGATAATTGTTCGTCCATTGTTGGTGCCCAAGTTGAGCCTAAGGTAATCAGGGTTGGTTTACCCAGCAAATCAGCCGTGTGGATAGTCGAGCCGTTGGTATCAGATAAAGTAAAGTTTGGCAAGGATTGACCGACCAGGCTGCTTAATATGCCGCTTAAAGCAGTGCTAACCCGTGGACTAAAGCTGACGTTTTGAATTGCCAAGGTTGGCAAAGACAGATGGACTGGTCCTAACGTTACTTGGTGTAAAGGCTTTAACCCCAGATTGGTAGTTAGTGGCTCAGACTTAGTGGTTTTGAATATACTGCTTATCAAGGTTTCGTAACCAGGGGCAGTAGCTTGGAGATAATAGGTACCAGGTGGCACGAATAATTTAAAGTTGCCATGGCTGTCAGTGGTTTGAGGGTTAATTTGGTCATAACTACTACCATCCCAGACCACCCAACTGTGACTATCTGGATCTAAGTAGTACAAGGTAATAATACTGGGCGCCGGTTGATGTGTGACCTGATTGTAGGTGTAAGGGTCACCAGCAATGTTAAGGGTGCCAACTAATTGAGTTGTTTTAATGCCAGCTCCGTCGATCGCGTTGGCAACTAGACGATATTCACCCTGGCTGGCGATACTAACAATACCTGACCACAACAAAGTATTCGGTGATTCGGTTAAACCAAAGACTTGGGCCGAAGAAGTTTTAGAATCTATTTTTTGGGCCGTTAAATCAATATTTGTTGGGCCACCAACAGAACTCATGGTGATTTTTTGATCAACGCCAGCTACTGAAGTAATTACACCACTGCTACTAGGCATTAATACTTGGGGACCGATCGACAATATATTACCCCCAACAATGGGCGGTAGGCTATCAATCACAATTGTAACCGCTGGCGTGGCAGTGATATAACCGCCGTCGTTGACGGCTCGGATCATAAATTTATAGGTGCCGTCAGGTAAATTAACTGGCGTGAAGCTAAAAGTGGTCTGAGCTGTATTTAGACTTGAAGCATTATTGATTGGTAACCAGTTTTGACCGCCATCAGTTGAATATTCTACCAGCTGGACCGCCATGTTATCGCTGGCTTGGCCCGTTAATGTCGGCGCTGTTTTGAAAACTTTAACGGCCGGTAGATTAGTAAACGTAATTTTTGGTGGTGTATTGTCCGACGGCCTAGTAACGGTAATACCAATCGGGCTGTTGGTAGAACCACTACTAGAAGATGAACTATTTGATGACGAGCCAGAATTGTTGGTTGGTGTCACGACAACCTGCTGTTCGGCCGTTAGAAAAGTGTTATCACCAGATACATCATCACCACCAGCTGGTGTCGTACTTTCAACTTGGTAATGATAGCCAGTATTAGGTGTTAATCCGGTCAGGGTCTCGACATGACTAGTTACTAAGCTATTGTCGATGGGGCTTGAATCACCGTAGGTATCATCTGGGCCATAATCAACTTGGGAGGTTGCCGGTAAGCTAGTTGTCCAGGATATGACAACAGAATTAGAGGTAACATCACTAGGAGTAACGTCGGAAATATACGGTGTATTGTCGATCATGTCAGTGGGCGTATTGTTTTGGCATTGTAGGTTCCCCGGACCATTGGAAATACTACTATTGTTAAAAGTATAGATACCCCAATCTATTTCGCCAGATTGAAAAGGACCAGTTTGAACCTCTACATTAAAGTTAGATGAATTCCCAGATCCGAGTTTGCCATTGTTGAATTCAGCACCAGCGCTATCGACATAAGAATTCCAACCGTCGGCTTGGGTTGAGACAATATTAAATGAACTGGTAGGAGTGGTTATCATAACCCAGTCAATCGTATAAGTAGGGTCATTGTTGGTGATATTAAACTGATAAGTGACATCACTGTTAGCGTTAACAAAATCCGGTGAAGAAGTGACCACACAATCGTCAGGTTGAGCCTGTGTTGTGCGTGTCAAGAATGCCACGCCAGCCAGCACCAACACTGCCGCTGCCAATACGTATCTAGAGCGGTTAAGCATAAGCTAATTTTATCACCTATGCCAATAGCGATTAAAAACGTATTTATTGTTTAACAATCAATATCGTCCATTCATTGTCTAAAAGAATACCTTTTGATAGATTTAGTCTATGCCGCAACGCTCAATAGACGGGATTATAAAACCTAAAAAAGACATAGATAAACCCACCAATGGACTGAGACGTCTGTGGAGAATGTCGAAATTAGATAAACGAGCATTGCAAAATTTAGGCGTCGTAATGCTAGTCATAGTGATATCGGCATTAGTCGTATTTATCTATCAACAAGTATCGGTGGCACCGAATCCTGTACCCTTAAATGTTAGAAGTAAATTGGATTTCCCAATCTATTATCCGGTCTTATCGAAACTACCAAAAGGTTATACGCTAAACTTAAAATCTTTTAGTTACCCGACTAAGAATGTCTTGGTATTTTCAGTTGATTATGCCAGTAATAACAAGATAACTTTTTCCGAACAGAAAAAACCATCAGCTACTGAGATTCAAGCTTTCTATGCCGACTATATGCCGCTGCGTAACAATTACCAGACACCAGTTGGACAAGCAGAGATCAGTGCTTATAACAACGGCGGGAGTACCCTTGAAACAGTAGTGAGTTTACCGACTAATACCTCTACCTGGATAATTATTACCGCGCCACCCAACATTAACCAGAATCAACTTGATCAAGTTTTGTCAGCAATTACCAATTGATATTCTAGTTACTCCCCGTCACGATAAACTGACTATCGGTAACAGTATTGGCAGCGTTGCTTGTGCCAAGTGCTGGGAACAAGTAAAGATTGGCGGCGGAGGTAGTTGTCAATCCCGTAGTAGTAGTAGCAACAAACTGGTTCATTAGGTTGGTGGTTGTGGTAGTAGTATTAGTCTCGATAGTTATCGTACCCGAGCCGCTCATGCTAGTAGCGGAGAAACAGATAATATTATAGGTGATAAACCATGGCTGCGTGGTGCTGACTGCGGTTTCGCTAGAGGCTGGAGAAGCAACTCCGATCAACGTATCGCTAGCCTTAGACGCATTATTAGTGCCGTAATAAAAACCAAAAGAAAGAGTTGGTGCTGCGGTCGTATCAGCATATGTTCCGCTGGCGAAAATACGGATTGTTTTCCCAGGCAGACAATAATTAGCCGGTATTGGGGCGCTAGCAACTGCTCCACATGCTGTAGTACAGGTGCCGACTGCAGTTCCAACTGCGGTGTTAGAGTATAATTGTCCAGCGCAGGTTTCCCAGGTACCAGCCACACCGCAGAGGAAACTATTGGTGGTGTCGCTATAGTACATGCCGCCGTTAACTTCTGTCGGGGCAGTAGAGCCTGAGCTAAGATCATCTAGAGCCAGGATATCTGGAGTTGCCGATCCAGTACCACCATTACCGTTACCGATTTGGACAGTGGCGGTAGCAGTGGTTGCCGCTCGCAAAATAATGTTGCCAGCGCTTGTTTCAAATTCGGATGCTGCTGCACCAGTTAGGTTAAGGGCACCAGCTGATGTCACCGCCAATGTCACAGTACCCGAACCGGTAGTTGATAAAGTTAACGGACCACCCGCATCAGTCATAGTTAGTCCACCTGTAGTTGGTCCAGTGATGGTTCTAAGACTCGTTCCATTAAATGTTTCGCTGCTCCCCAGGGTGAATCCCCCAGTACCGGTTTGTATCGGCCCGTTATTGACAGTTTGAAGCAGCAATAAGCCAGCGGCACCAGATTGGATCGAGATAGCACCAGATGCAGATGTACCGCCTTGAACAGTAGTGACAGAGGAGGTACCGTTTAGGTTACCGATCGTAACAACATCAGTGGAAGTGGCATTGGAATTATTACCAATGTAAACGTTTTGATTAACTGATGCGGTGTTGATGTTGCCGATCTGGACAGTTCCGGCTAATCCGGAGTTATCAATAGTTACATTGGAATTAGCAGTATCAACTGTCAACAGAGAAGTACCATTGGTATTTGCGACCTGCAAAGCAGTAGTTGAATTAGTCGTTGACTGCAAAGTAATCGGATTATCAGTAATGCCGCGTAATTGAATCTGACCAATGTTATAAGGTGATAAAGTAGAACCACTTATTAACTGAACTGCGTCAACATATAATGTCCCCGAAGCAGATGTGCTAAATATCTCAACTATCGGCGACGCCGTAACCGAGACGTTGGGGCAATAATACTCACTAAAACCGTTAGTACTGGCAGTGCTCGAATTAAGCGTACAAGTACTACTGGGGCCTAATGAAGCCGAAACATTAATTGCCGTAGTTGCCATAGCGTAAAATGACAAAGTATAAGTTCCACCGGTAACCGGTTGGTTGGCTATGTAAGTGCTATCCTGGATACCGTAATTAGCGGCCGTAATGTTAATCTTTATGCTCCCGATTCCCAAGTAAACATTTTGGCGGTTTTGATTCCAGGCGATCGAACCGGTGCCGGTACCATAAGCAGTCCAGCCGGTAATGCCGCTCTCAAAACCTGGATTGGTAATCAAGTTGGACCCGGCGGAGGTAACTGTAACGGCGTCAATGTAGAATGTCTGCGCGGTGGTACCGCTACTTCCAATTGACACAGCCGTAGTTGTGCCACTAGTTGTATAGGTACAAGAGAACTCGGTGAAAGTGGTAGTCACGGTAGCACCGCTTAAGCAGTTGTTGGTCCCTAAGGCATTAAAGGAAGCCTCCAGTGTTGCAAAACTGCCGCTGGCCACCGCGGCATCGAAAGACAAGGTATAAGTACCGGCTGCCATACTGTTATTGAAGGATGTAACTTGAGCTCCGGTGTGAGCTGTTGTCGTAGTAGTAATAGCTAAGCTGTTGCTACCGCTGTAAACATAGCGTGGGTCGGCGTTTAAGGCGATTGACCCACCAGCCGTTGCGGCCGCCCAGCCTGTTGTCCCAGCCCCGGACTCAAAATCACCATTTATTAATAGGTTGTTGTTTCCGGCAGTAATGATCGGCACTCCTTGGCTGTTATCGACCGTAAAGGCGTTGGTGTTACCGCCGGTATTCTGGATCAGTGCACTATCAATGGCCGTTTGTATTGAACTAGTCAGGGCACCGGCGACTTGGACTGCCGGAGTAACGGTGTTGACGCTAAATATAGAATTACCGTTATTGTTTTCAACTTGGAAAGCAGTTGCCGAATTAGTAGCTGTTTTAGCGATAATACCTGACGAAGATGAGTTGGTGATTAAACTGACATTGCCAGTGCCGATCCCTTGGATTAATACCGACGCCACATTCTGAGACGGTCCGGTTACTTGAATGGCGTCGGTGTTGTTATAAGTTTGGACGTCAAATATATCTGCGCTTGGTGAGCCAGCAGTATTTTGTATTACAGTTAATCCTGTGACGTTAGTTGTCGGTTGAATAACATTTGCGCCGGCCCAGGTAGTTGTGCCAGTCCAGGTATTGGTAGTAGCCAATTGGGCAAATGAAGAAGCAGGAACGCCACCCAGTTCACCAGCATTCATAGCATAAGGTGTAGATGTTAATAAGATATAAGGCAACATTTCGCCGTCACCACCACATTGGTTTTGAAAATCACCGGCCCCGGAGGTGCTGGTTGGAGTACAACTGCTCGTGTTGCCGATTTGGAGGGATAAATAGAGTGGGTAAGAATTCCAGTTAATAGCGGTATTGGTATAAATCCCACAGGTGCCGCCACTAAATGGGCATTGAGTACCAAGGTTTACCTGGTAGGTACCGCTGGTGAAGGTTACATAGTGGCCGGCACCGCCGCTCACTAGCCAGTCTTCAGTCCAAGAAAGATGACAGCCGCTACCGGTTGTTGGTGTGCAGCCAGTTGAGGCGTCGTAGATTTTAAACTCCATATTGTAATTGCCGTCAGGAATGTTAATACCAGACGCCGAAGTAACGATTTTACCCTCAAAACTTAAATATGGTTCGATACCGGTAGAAGCACTAGCCGACCGAGGAGAAGCAGCTACAAAAAACAGCAAAAACAACCCAAATACTGCACTTAAACCAATTAATTTGTGTTTTCCCAACATGCTAATCGTTAACTCTAACGCTTTTAACTATAGCACCAGGTTGACTTATGGACAATGAACTTACGCTTGGCGGCGCATTCTGTATATCTGCCGCAAACCATAGCGGCGGATTATCCACAAAAGCGCAATAACTATTATTGCCCCAACAGCGATAAACAGCGGTTCGTTAATATACAGAAAATGCTTAGTGATGGTGGTAATGGATTGACTGCCGGCCGGTTGGTAACTAACCTTCATGTTATAGATACCCGGGTAGTTAAAAGTTTGCTCTGAGATTAGCGATACGGTGTATAGCCTCGAAGTGGCCGGCAATACCAGACCGGAGCCGATGTTTATGGGACCCTTGGCAATATTGCTATGAGATGGACTAGTAATGGTCACCAGGCCCTGGGGTACGGTCTGGGTGTTACCGATGTTATCAAAAACTAGGTGGATACTTGTCGGTATCTGCAAAGTAAGCCAGGGTAGCTGCAATGGTTTTAGCTTCACTGCCTGGATGACGTGTCCAGAGGTAGTCAGAAACACTAATGTGGAAACCACTTCGTTAGCGGTAAAAGAATCTCCAGAAACACTAGAGAGTGGTGAGGTTGCTGTAAACTTAACGGCGGCATAATGTCCGCCCGGTGACAGATCCTCTGTATTAATTATAGTAACCGGAACAATTTGACTGCCTTTCGGAGCTAGGATAGTTTCATTAACCCCAAACCGTATCCATTCGGCTAGGCCATAGGTGGTACTTGGTGAACTATTCGGTAAAAAACTAATGCTGCCGCTGGTGTTATTGAGAGCAGTAAAATCTTGAGCCGAATAAGTTAATTTTAGGGTCGTGTTAGTGTTGTTGGTGATTAAACAATTAAAACTGGCGGTTTGCTGATTAACGGTTAGATTCAATTGCTCAATGGCCGGAGAGACTGATAGTCCACTGATCTGAATGGCGGTAGCGTTAACGGTTGGCACACACCAAATAAGAGTCACAAAGCCACTGATTAAATAACCAATAATTTTCAGATTTCGCTTCATTTTTTACTCTTATGTATTGTCCGCTGAATTCGCTTAATTACTGTCCGGCCAACCGACCAAACACCAGCTAGCAACAATGCTATCACAACAATCATTCCAATCATCAACTTCCACGGAATCACCCAGAACGACACTACTCCGACAATCG
>CAZLLA010000017.1:0-7799 GCA_964560315.1 uncultured Candidatus Saccharibacteria bacterium | reverse complement strand
GGGTTTAATAACTAAATTAACCGCCACCGGGGATGTCGTTAAACTGCTACCGCCAATTGTTGCTGCCTCACTCGGTGTCGTTGATGCTATTACACCCAAAACAACAACAGCGATACCAAACGCTGTTATTTTCATACTACCTTACTATACGTCTAGAAACTGCCAGCACCAACTAGTGTGATGGTGTCATTGTAGTCATTAGATGCCGGATCGGTAGCAGCAATATCGGCGATTAGTTTTACGACTACGGCGTCATTGGCCGCAGCGGCGTTATCCGATGCAATCTGCTGGAAACCGGTAGTCGTAGCCGTTATGCCACCACCCTTAGGGCCGGTAGTATCGTTATAGTTAGTTGTTGCCGAGCCGGCAGTAACAGAAGTAACTCCAAGAGCAAAAGCGTTTGTCCCAATATATGTTCCGGGGGTAGACAAATCATCCAGTGCTCCAGGTGCCACGCTATTCACGTGCTGGGACTTGGTTGTGGAATATAGACCACCATTTGCATCAGCTGCCCATAACATCCAACCTGAACCAGCGTTGGTGTTAATGGTTACTGTTTCACCGTTTGTGAGGGTATCTGTAGTGGAAGATAGGTTACCAGTAAATGTGTCGGAACCACTACCCAGGGACATAGTGAAACTGGATGGAACCGTTCCGGATATTGTATAAGTGTCACTGGAGATAACATTTATACCGTCAGTCTGAGTATCGCCACCCATAGTCAAAACTACAGGGTAGGATCCGGCCGCGCCGTTGGTAATAAATCCCCCCGTGGCCGTAATGATAGTACAGTACAAAGTGGAAGCTGCAAACGATACTGAGGAAGTAAAAGTCAATGTGCCAGCTGAAGTACTTGGACTGGTACCGTTAATGGCGGTAGCACCGGGAAATATGCCAGTACCAGCTGTACCACATCCATTCAAGGACGCACCGCTAACAGTAGTAGTTGCACCTGTTGCTAAGACAACACCGGTTATGCCAGAAAAGTTAACAGTAGCTGATGTACCAGAAGCACTGGCGGATGTTTTAAATTCAATAGCTACACTGCCCACTCCACTAGCGGCCATATTAGTCTCCACAACAGAAGTTTGCGTCAAAGTACCAGCAAATACCGGTTGCCACCCGGCCGCATAGACAGTTAACAGCCCACTAATCAGCGCCAAGATAAGCGATAGCCTTAATTTCGACCGGATATGTATTTGTTTCATTTTTTAATAACTCTTTTTATAATTCATAAACACACTAACGTAACTCTTATGCTTTGTCAATGATTTGATTGTGTATAAATCATTAGTATTGCCAATTAGCCGATATACTTTCTAGAAACTGCCAGCACCAACTAGTGTGATGGTGTCATTGTAGTCATTAGATGCCGGATCGGTAGCAGCAATATCGGCGATTAGTTTTACGACTACGGCGTCATTGGCCGCAGCGGCGTTATCCGATGCAATCTGCTGGAAACCGGTAGTCGTAGCCGTTATGCCACCACCCTTAGGGCCGGTAGTATCGTTATAGTTAGTTGTTGCCGAGCCGGCAGTAACAGAAGTAACTCCAAGAGCAAAAGCGTTTGTCCCAATATATGTTCCGGGGGTAGACAAATCATCCAGTGCTCCAGGTGCCACGCTATTCACGTGCTGGGACTTGGTTGTGGAATATAGACCACCATTTGCATCAGCTGCCCATAACATCCAACCTGAACCAGCGTTGGTGTTAATGGTTACTGTTTCACCGTTTGTGAGGGTATCTGTAGTGGAAGATAGGTTACCAGTAAATGTGTCGGAACCACTACCCAGGGACATAGTGAATGTCTGAGCGACTGTTCCGGATATTGTATAAGTGTCACTGGAGATAACATCCAATCCTTGGGTTTGGCTGTCAGAGCCGGCAGTAATTGTGGCAGTATAGGTTCCGGCTCCAGGGTTAGTCATTAACCCACCCGAAGCGGTAATAATCGTGCAGTAGGTTGTACCAGACGCAAAAGTTGAAGAAGAAGTAAAAGTTACAATACCCGATCCATCGCCCACTGAAGTGCCGTTAATAGCCGTTATGGTGCCTGAAAATATACCGTTAGCTCCTTGACAGCCGTTTAGGGATGAGCCACTAACCGTCGGGCTAGCAGTTAAGCTAGTTGACAGATTAGACAAGTTGACACTAACGTTGGTACCGCCAGAAGTTGCGGAAGTAAATTCGATAGCGATATTGGTAGTGCCACCCGCCACCATATTAGTTTCTAAGATAGTTGATTTGGTTAATGTACCAGCAAACACCGGCTGCCAACCAGAAGCATAGACAGTCAACAGGCCCAACACCATAGCGAATATGATCGGGACTCGTAACTTAGACCATAAATTTCTTTGTTTCATATAACAGATTACTCAACATAAGCCTAATGTAACCCCTAGAGTTTGTCAATGATCGGCTATAGCTTGTGGAAAATTTAGAAACTGGCGGAAGCCACAAAAGTTAGTACTTCCTGATAACTACCAGAAGTCGGGTCGGTATAAGCAGCTTTAACCTGAACATTAGCATTGGCGATGCCGCCGACAATCGGATTGGAAGTTGTAAAAATATTTGCCGGGTTGCTTGATTCTATACCTACCGTATTGCCAGTTCCATTATAGGGGCTAACAACTGATAACGGCCCGCCGGAAGATTCTCCGGGATTGGTTCCTTGAACACCAAAGCCTTCCGATTGAGTAGCTAAGTTAGCGCTGACAGCTGCAATTGTATGAGCGGAACTTTTAAACCCGCCATTTTGACCAGAAACATAGACATTGCCTCCTGATACGGCATTGGTGGCGAAAGTGAACGATAGGTTAGTACTGGTGACGACAACATTAGGCACAAAAGTTCCGAAGCCGTACGAACTAGGTGACACCGAAAAAGTGATTGATGGATTAACCGTTGATATAGAAGCGACCGCGCCAAATTCGGTATTAGTAAACTTTCCTTCCATGGCGGCGACTTTGAAATAATAGGTGGTATTGACCGCTAGGCCGCCTAGATTATCACTACAACTAGTACCCCAACCGGAAACATTGCAGGCTTGATAAACCTGGCCGGAACCGAGCAGATCGGAAGCTTGAATATAATTAGTCGTCGCAAAATTGCTGGTGGTGGAAACAGCTACAGCATAAGTGGCATCGGACGGCTCATTAGTGGTGTTGATGGTAAAGTTCAACATATTGTAATAAGTATTCGAGCCATTACTTAGGGTTGGCGCAACCGGAACGTTTAATTGTTCGGCTTGAATGGCACCGTTATGGGAAGTGTAAGTAGTGCTGGAACTGCTGCCGTTAGATTGCTCGCCAACGTTAGATTGGGTTTGATAAGTGCTCGAAGCAGCACTATTGGTACCACCCGGACCGACACTATAGCTTTTCAATGAATAAGTACTGCTCGATGAAAAAGATGCAAACAGGAGGCCTGCAGCCATAATAAAAGGTCCCCACATACTCATAGCTTCATTATACACGGCGTAGTTTCAGACCAGCCAGTGCCAGGTCTGCAGAACCATATTAAAACTGGTTTGCAGCGGTTGGGTGCCGCTAACGTCATCGCCAATTAACGAAACAGTAGCTAGCCAAGTACCGTGGACTAAAAAGGCTATTTGACTAAAGCCCTCTGCTTGGGTATCGGTGAAAATTATTACCGGTTGACCGTTTATAGTGGTGTTGCTTTGGTGAAATTCAGTTGGATTGTCTACCCGACCCAGATAGGCGCTGTTATTGCTCAGATTTCCAGATGGATTACTACTAATATCGACAGCTAAAAACCAGCTTTCAACGTCTTTAACGCTGTAGTCTAGCGTTGCGACTGATGGAGGATAAATTTGCGTGCCGGTTTTTAGATTTAACCCGGCAGGATAATCAAAGGAAGCATATCTATCCGACACAAGAGTAGGAACTAACGAGACAGTAATAGTAGCAGGCGGGCTACTACCAGAGTTGCCGACTTTAATGATTGCTTGGGAGGGTTGGCTGAATTGTTTAATAAACAAAACGAAGCCGCCCAGGATAACAGCTACACCAAATCCCAAACAACCCAGAATAATTACTAGCCGTCGGCTCATTAATACAATTATGCCACGACGCTTGGCTTATCAAACAATATGACTCTTTTAAGTTCGGCTGGCGGCAATTTTACGCCTGAGTTTAAAAGATTCCTGGTATTCTCCCAGCCAGAAACTGACGACCATCATCACCACCGTGCCATAAACCGGCCAAACCAGCCATAGCCATTTCTGAAGTCCAGTTAGCGAGCTGGTGGTACTCGAAGACGATGTGCCGCCACTGATTACGCCCCCCGGTAATGACATGGCTTTAATGACAGCGGTTAGTTGTAGCAAAGTACTGGCGCCACTGGCATCAGTCAGGGTGATTTTGATAGTCGGATCGTTGACCAAAAAATAAACGTGACTAATCGTAAAGCTCTGGGCATCACCAACTTGGATAATTGAGGAATTACCGTCACCCCACGCTACGTAAGCGGTGTAGGGCGGTTGTCCGCCGCTGACGTTAATCGTCCATTGGAAAGCCTGCCCAACCTGAAAAACACGATATTTAAATAAAGCGCTCATGATAGGCGATGAAGGTGTTACTGAAGTTGTCGAAGTGCTAGCTGAAGTTTTGGTTGTCGATCCAGTTTTTGTTGGCGTTGTTTGAGACTGGGCTGGCGGGCTATAGGTCACATCGACAACCGGCGAAGTCGGTCCAATCTGGTCGGTCAAATTATAGTCTTGGGCGACGAGTTGATTAAGACCGGAATATAAATCAATCTCGATACTGAAAGTGTTAGTTGTACAGATATTCTCGCCACTAAATATTCCATTGATATTTAGTGTTACGTAAGAACTATCCGGACAAGTGCCAGTTACTGTAATGGGTGTGGCGGTAATGGTCGTATTACCCGCCGGTGAGGTGATGATAGCCGGTTCAGTTAAAGCTGGAGCTGGTATGGTACCGGTCACCGTGTACGAATCAGCTATACTGCGCAGTGTCATGCTGACCAGTAAAACTCCGCAGCACAGCAGGCCGAAAACCGTGATCGGGTGTAGCAGAAACCGCTTATGTAAAGGCCGTCGACCTTTAACGGTTCGTTTGGCGAGGGCTTTCGGCGACAGCTGGCGCCTCATATTTTTTTGGTTTGATTTTTTGTTTGACATCTGCAGCTATTAGTGAGGTTAGCCCAGTAATGGTCTCAAAATAAGCATAGCACGCCCCAAAGCTAAGCCCAAAAAACAAACAAGCGGCCATTTTAGACCGCTTGTTTTGATCATTAAATATCAAATATCTAAATGATTCTAACGGCGAGACCAGTCACGGCCACCTGAACTGTGCCTGTCTCGATCACCGCCACCTCTGTTACCGTCAAACGAGCGGGGCTCGTCGGTGCGTGGTCGGGCCACGCTGACAGTAATAGTTCGGCCTTCGAGTTCCTTGCCGTTTAGCTCGGCGATAGCCTTTTGGGCTTCTTCGTCCGTGCTCATTTCGACAAAGCCGAAACCTTTAGACTGACCCGAAAAACGGTCAGCTATTACTTTGGCGGATTCTACTGTCCCGACTTTTGCGAAAAAGTCTGACAGCCCGCTGTCGGTGATGGCATAGGCGAGTCCACCGACAAATAGTTTTGTTGCCATATTACTCCTGCTTATGTTCAGTTCAAGGCACCTGGCAACCAAAGTACATCCAGTAGCTGCTCCCTAAAACGAAACTTACTTGTTAAAACACTAGAACCCAAACAGCAGCAAGTTTTCTAGTATTGCTGAGTATACAACAAAATAACTACTATTGCTACGATGATCTCACCCTGTTAAAATTTTTATAACAAAACCGGTTGAGCCGGCTGGCTAACAGATTGATTGGGGATATGTTGACCTTCCGGGTCGACAACTCTGGTGACTATCGTGATCTCACCGTCAACCGCTCCGGCTCGGGCGAGAGCTGTTCGAACTTCTGTTCTGGCTATATTCAAATCGCTATATAACCGTTGAATCTCTTCTTCGTGGCTGTTGAAAACAACACCCGCCAACCGATAAGCCCCGCAATTGCTATGGCTCTCAATATAGACGTGATCGATATGATTAATTTTGTAAGCCGCCACGATCTGTTGTAGAGCGATAGAACGTTGCTCGGGAGCGGTCAAAGCCAGACCGCCGCCTGCAAGTGATGGACAGAAAGCGCCGCCGATTTCGTCAACAAACAACCGATGCGGTTTAACCAGACGGTCATCCATGCAGCTGAAGAAAACATTTTTTGCAAAGTGCGGGCAAGTGGCTGACATATTAATTGATACTTTTTCCTAGATGGTTAATTTAGTTGTTTATCGTCACAGACAAATGTGAATTATATCAAAAGTATTTAAAACGCAAACATAGCAACGCTGCTGCCGCCAACAATGCGGTAGAATTAGACAGGTAACTATTGGAGGGAGCAATCAATGGGTCAAGATAAAACAGCCTTGCTAGTTCTGGATGTGCAAAATGGAATCATCAGCAACTTAGGCGATAAAGCGTCCGAGTATATTAAACGGGTCCAAACAGCAGTTGATGCCGCCCATGCGGCTAATTTGCCGGTCTTCTTTATAGTGGTCCGTTTTCGCAAGGGTTACCCCGAAGTCAATCCGAACAATAAGATGTTTGCCGCTATCCGGGAACGCAACCGACAATCTCCCATGGACGAAACCAGCTCGAGCACTCAACCAGTCATTACGCCTGGTGAGAACGATTTGGTGATCGCCAAAAAACGAGTTAGTGCTTTTGCCGGCAGCGATTTGGAAATGATATTGCGGGCTCAGAGCATTAACCACTTGGTGATCTGCGGTGTGGCGACTGGCCGGGTGGTGCTGCACACGCTATGCCAGGCCACCGACAACGATTACACCGTGACCGTTTTAGCTGATGGCTGCGCCGATCATGACGATGAAATCCATCAATTTCTGCTGGAGAAAGTTTTTCCGAGAGAAGCTGAGGTTACAACCATCGAAAAATGGGCTCAATCTTTGGCTGCTCACAGCTAATTGCGTTAGGTGTTGTTGAGTAGGATTGTTAGATCATAAACTATCCACAACATTTGACGTACAGCAACAATTATTACTTGACCCACTATATCATTGGGTGTACTATTTAGGCACATACCCGGCACTTATGGTGCCGGGCTTTAAGTTTAGACAGTTTTTATCGTAACTTTATTCGTTATATTCTTAATTACTATACCTGCCGGAGGTTTTTTAATTGCCGGCAGTACATTGTCTTTAAAGTAGTCATTCAAGTCATAAACGTAACGTAGATTTGTATTATGAGCTATGCCTATTGGAAAACGACTTGCAAACGCAGTTAAATGAACGGGCAAGTTAATCTTTCTTACGCACTCAATCGAATATAGAAAGTCATCATCCCCAGTCATTATAACGGCGGTTTTATAGGAACCCTCATAAGAATCTTTAAGTATGTCAACCGCCATTTTAACGTCAATTCCTTTTTCTTTTTTTGAGGTACTAGAAAAGTAACCTTTATGAAACTCAACTTCAGGAGTAAGTGTCATTGACTGAAAAAATTTATTTTGTGCACCAATAAAACGCCGACGTGTGGGAGGTGATGCGGGTTCATCGGACATATAAGTTCCGTAGGCTTTTACTTTATGAACATAAAAATCTTCTTTGACACAGGACAGTATTTCTTTAAAATCTATATAACTTCCGTTGGGTAGTAAGTCACTGATAGCACCATAAAGGTTTGAAGCGTCAACATACAACCACGTAACTTTAGTCTTATCATTCACCATACTCCAATTATCTCATAG